>NZ_JBRRDW010000021.1:0-75705 GCF_056759895.1 Stenotrophomonas sp. STEN038 | reverse complement strand
GGCTGGCGTGGTTTTTTTTGCTTTTTGTGGGAGCGGCGTAAGCCGCGAAGCGCCTGCAGCTTCAGGCTCAGTTGGCTCCGTGGCTTACGCCGCTCCCACAAGAGAAAGCCTGCCGGGCCGTATCGGCTGTTCTCGGTGTTCGGTCCATGCTCGGCTATCATCGTCGGCATGCATGAAGTCAGCCTGATCCCCCTCCAATCCTCGTTTCCGTGCCCCGCCAAGGTGCTGCAATCCTCCGGCGGTGCGGCATGAATACGATCCGTCCGCTGCCGGAAATCCTCATCAACCAGATCGCCGCTGGCGAAGTGGTCGAGCGGCCCGCCTCGGTGGTCAAGGAACTGGTCGAAAACGCGCTCGATGCCGGCGCCACACGTGTCGATATCGATCTGGAAGAGGGCGGTGTACGCCTGATCCGGATCCGCGACAACGGTGGTGGCATCGCGGCCGAGCAACTGCCACTGGCGGTGTCGCGCCACGCCACCAGCAAGATCGCCAGCCTGGACGATCTGGAGTCGGTGGCCACGCTGGGCTTCCGTGGTGAAGCCCTGCCGTCGATTGCATCGGTCAGCCGCTTCACTCTGGCCTCGCGGCGTGCCGATGACGAGCACGGTTCGGCCTTGCAGATCGAAGGCGGCAAGCTCGGCGATGTCACCCCACGTGCGCACGCGCCGGGCACAACGGTCGAAGTGCGCGAGCTGTTCTACAACGTGCCGGCGCGGCGCAAGTTCCTGCGTGCCGAGCGCACCGAACTCGGCCATATCGAGGAATGGCTGCGCTCGTTGGCGCTGGCGCGCCCGGATGTTGAGTTGCGTGTTTCGCACAATGGCAAGCCTTCGCGCCGCTACAAGCCTGGTGACCTGTATTCGGATGCGCGTCTGGGCGAAACCCTTGGCGAGGACTTCGCGCGTCAGGCGTTGCGCGTGGATCACAGCGCGGCCGGCCTGCGTCTGCACGGCTGGATTGCGCAACCGCAGTACTCGCGGGCCAGTTCCGATCAGCAATACCTCTACGTCAACGGCCGCTCGGTGCGTGATCGCAGCGTCAGCCATGCGGTGAAGATGGCCTATGGCGATGTGCTGTACCACGGTCGTCAGCCGGCCTACGTATTGTTCCTGGAGCTGGACCCGACCCGGGTCGACGTCAACGTGCATCCGGCCAAGCACGAGGTGCGCTTCCGCGATTCGCGCCTGATCCACGATTTTGTCTATCGCACACTCAAGGACGCGCTGGCTGAAACCCGCGCCGGCATGGAGCCGTCTGCAGGGCAGGCACATCCGGCCGATCCGCAGGCGCAGGCCGCACCAAGCTACGCAGGCGCAGGCAGCTATCTGTTATCGCGTCCAGGTGGTAGTGCGGGCGGCAGCGGTGGCAATGGCAATTGGCAGGCGCGGCAATCGCCGCTGGGCCTGCAGGTCGCTGACGCGCCATCGGCGTATGCCGCGCTGTATTCACCGGTCGAGGGTGGCGCTGAGGTTTTGCGTCAGGCCGATAGCGGTCCGTCATTGCCGCCAACGTCCAATGATGCCGGCGTGCCGCCGCTGGGTTATGCCATCGCGCAGCTGCACGGCATCTACATACTGGCCGAGAACGCCGAAGGCTTGATCGTGGTGGACATGCACGCCGCCCACGAGCGCATCGGCTACGAGCGCTTGAAGAACGCGCACGACGGCATCGGCCTGCATGCGCAGCCGCTGCTGGTGCCGATGACCCTGGCGGTGGGGGATCGTGATGCCGATACCGCTGAGCGTGAGGCCGCCACCTTGGCTGCGCTGGGCTTCGAGGTCACCCGTTCCGGTCCCGGCTCGCTGCATGTGCGCAGCATTCCTGCGCTGCTGGCCAACGCCGAGCCGGAAGGGCTGCTGCGTGACGTGCTTGGCGATCTGCGCGAACACGGCCAGAGTCGTCGCATCGCCACTGCACGTGACGAACTGCTGTCGACCATGGCCTGTCACGGCGCGGTGCGTGCCAACCGACGTCTGACCATTCCCGAAATGAACGCCTTGCTGCGCGATATGGAAATCACCGAGCGCTCCGGGCAATGCAATCACGGCCGTCCAACCTGGGCGCGCTTTTCCTTGGCTGAAATTGATCGTTGGTTCCTGCGGGGGCGTTGATGAATTACGTATTGGGGGGTGTGGCATTGCTCGCCGCGATGCTGCTCGGAGGCTGCGGCGACGATGCGAAGGACGCGGTGCCGGCGGCGAAGGTCGATCCGGCATTTGCGCATGACAATGAACTGTGGCGTGAGCAACGCCTGACCGACTTGCTGGCCCCGGATGGCTGGACCAGCCTGGTCGGCCTGCATTGGCTGGATCTGAAAGCGCATTACATCGGCAGCGGCAGTACCAGCGGCATCCGTTTGGCGGCAGGGCCACCGCGTATGGGGATGGTCACGGGGGTAGGCGACGCATGGTTCTTTGCGCCTGAGCCTGGTATCTCGGTCAAGGTTGATGGGCAGGTGGTGAAGGGGCGTATTCCACTGCATAGCGACCATGCCGAAACACCGACGCTGATTCATTTCGACGATGACAAAGGCACCTTGAGCCTGATCGAGCGTGGACCGCGTTTCGGCTTGCGGGTGAAGCATGCCGATGCTCCGGCACGGGTGGGTTTCACTCATCTGGATTACTGGCCAGCGGATCCAAGCTGGCGTATCACCGCGCGTTTCGTGCCGCACGACGTCAATAAAACCATGCCGATTGTCGATATCACTGGGCTGACCAGCGAGCTGGCCAATGCCGGCGCCATCGAGTTCGAGCGTAATGGACGCACCTGGCGACTGGAGGCATTGGGTGATGTTGGCCGTCCGTTGCAGGTGATCGTCGCTGATCGCACCAGTGGCCGTGGCAGTTACGCGGCTGGGCGTTACATCGATGTGGACGTGCCGGATGCGAAAAGTCAGGTGGTGATCGATTTCAATCGCGCCTATAACCCGCCGTGTGCATTCACTCCGTTTGCCACCTGTCCATTGCCGCCACCGGAGAACCGTCTGGACATGGAGATTACGGCGGGTGAGAAGGCCTATGCCAAACCCAAGCAGGAGCCGTCGGCATGAGTTGGTTCAAGCGCATAGGACTGTTGTTGGCAACCAGCTTGCTGGTCGCGAGCCCGTTGCTGGCAAGTGCAGCAGCGCCCAAATCTGCGGCCAAGCAGCCGCCGGTGCCGCTGCTGTGGAAGGTCAGTGGCGCGCAGGGCAGTGAACTGTACCTGCTGGGCTCGTTCCATCTGCTCAAGGCGGATGACTATCCGTTGTCCAGCGACGTGGATCGCGCATTCACCGGTGCACAGCGTTTGGTGTTCGAGCTGTCACCGGAGGAGATGAACTCGCCGCAGCTGGCAACGCAGATGATGCAGGCGGCGCTGCGTCGTGATGGCCGCCAGCTCAAGGATGATCTTGATGCGGCCACCTGGCAGCGACTTGAACGATGGGGGGCGGCCAACAACACGCCGATTGATCGTCTGGCCGGGCTCAAGCCCTGGTTCGTGGGCCTGACTGTCAGCATCGCGCAGATGACCCAGCAGGGCCTGGACCCGAAGTCCGGGCTGGATCGGCACCTGATGGATCGCGCCGCGCAGGCCAACAAACCGGCATCCGGACTTGAAAGCGCTGCCTCGCAGATCACCATGCTCGACAGCATGAGCATCGACGAGCAGCGTCAGTTGCTGCGTGAAGCCTTGGAGCAGGTCGACAAGGGCGACGAGCAAAGCCGTCAGCTGCACGATGCCTGGCGCCGTGGTGATGACGTGATGCTATGGCGGGACATGGCCGCGCAGATGAAGCGCGAGTACCCAGGGTTGTATCAGCGGATCAATGTGGATCGCAACAATGCCTGGCTGCCCAGTCTGCAGCAGTGGCTGCAACCCGGGCGCGGCAGTACCTTGGTGGTTGTTGGTGCGTTGCATCTGCTGGGCAGCGATGGCGTGGTCGAGAAGCTGCGCGCGCAGGGCTACAAGGTCGAGCGGATCTGCAGCGCATGCAAGCGCTGAGTTTCAATCATCTGTGATTTCGTGGGAGCGGCGTAAACCGCGAAGCCACTGAGGTCTGATGCCGCGGGAGCTTCGCGGCTCACGCCGCTCCCACAAACAGCACAAATGTCAGAAACATCTCTGCGACACAAAACAAAAGGCCGACGCTTGCGTCGGCCTTTTCGTTGCCCTCAGCGGCTGCTGCGGGTCTTGCCACCGGTGCTGCCGGTCGGGGGCGGATCGGTCGGCTTGCTGGTGCCTGCCGGCGGGCGCGGGCCGCCAAAGCCGGTACCCATGTTGCGCTGGAATTCCTGCCACAGCTCCAGGTTGCGCTCGGTGAGCTGGTTCATCATCGCCCACGGCGTCTGCCCTAGCAGGTTGCCCATCTGCTGGCGGAACTGCTGCTGCTGGTCCAGGAACACCTGCATGCTGCGCTCCAGGTAATTGCCCATGAAGCCCTGCAACGAGTCACCGTAGAAACGGATCAACTGGCTCAACAGCTGGGTGGACAGCATCGGCTCGCCGTCCTGCTCCTTGTCCGCGATGATCTGCAGCAGCACCGAACGGGTCAGGTCGTCGCCACTCTTGGCGTCGCGGACCTCGAAGTCCTCGCCGTCGAGAATCAGCTGACGTACGTCTTCGATGGTGATGTAGCTGGAAATCTCGGTGTCGTAGAGCCGGCGATTCGGATACTTCTTGATGATGCGGGTCGCAGCCATTAAGCAGTCACTCGTCACGGTAGGTGCGCAGCATGGCGCAGTGCAGCAGGGCTTGCAACCGCCAAAAGTATAGGTTGCAAGCGTCGGAGAAGGCTAGGTTTGTTGCGCAACATGAATCGCCATGTTGTGCAACATGGCGCAGGCTGTCAGCAGAGGGCTGTCACCAGCCCATATGGTGGCCGCCGTTGATGTCCAGATTGGAGCCGGTGATCCAGCTGGCCTCCTCGGCAACCAGGAAGGCGACCGCGTAGGCGATCTCCTCCGGCTTGCCCAGGCGCCCGGTGGGGATGTCGGCAATGATCTTTGCCCGCACTTCGTCGGGTACAGCCATCACCATGTCGGTGGCCACATAGCCTGGCGAGATGGTGTTGACGGTAATGCCGAAGCCGGCGTTCTCGCGCGCCAGGGAGATGGTGAAGCCATGCATGCCGGCCTTGGCGGCGGCGTAGTTGGCCTGACCGTACTGGCCCTTGAGGCCATTGATAGAGCTGATCTGGATCACCCGGCCCCAACCGCGCTTGCGCATGCCTTCGATCACCGGGCGGGTCACGTTGAACACCGAGTTGAGGTTGGTATTGATCACCTCATGCCACTGTTCCGGGCTCATACGGTGGAAGGTGGTATCGCGGGTGATGCCTGCGTTGTTGACCAGGATCTCCACCGGGCCAAGTCCGGCCTCGACTGCCTGGATCAGGGCGCGGCCGCTGTCCGGGTGCGCCACGTCGCCTTCGAACAGTGCGATGTCATAGCCCTTGCTGCGCATGGTCTGCTGCCACTGCTGCGCCTTTTCGGCGTTGCGGAAGTTGGTAGCGACGCGGTGCCCTTGATCGGCGAGGCGTTGGCAGATGGCGGTACCAATGCCGCCGGTACCACCGGTGACCAGTGCGACGCGCGATGTCATGGGCTCAACTCCAGGGCAGATGTGCAGGGGAGCCCACGATTCTAATGAAACTGCGCTCAGCCCGGGGGCTGTAACGGGGCTTGAAGTGAGGTTTTTTGCAGGCGGGCCGGCTCAAAGGCCGCTGCAGCATGCTGCAGCGCCTCGGCAACGCTGGTTGCAGCATCCAATGCGGCCGGCTGCTGGCCCAGTGCCGCCCATAGCCAGCGCAGCACCGGCATCGGTTGGGCGCTGTCCACGGGGATGGCAGCCTGCGACTTGGACAGCTTCTGCCCGGCGCTATCCAGCAGCAGCGGCAGGTGCAGGTAGTGCGGGGTAGGCAGCTCCAGCGCCTGCTGCAGCAGGATCTGCCGGGCAGTGGAGTCGATCAGGTCGGCGCCCCGGACCACGTGGGTGATGCCCTGCTCGGCATCGTCCACCACCACCGCCAGTTGATAGGCCCAGTAGCCATCGGCGCGCAGCAGCACCACGTCGCCGACCTCCCGGTCCACGTCCTGCTCCTGCCGGCCTTGCAGGGCATCGTCGAAACTGACATGGCTACCGTTGGCCACCCGCAGGCGGATGGCCGGCTGCGGGCGCTGCTGGCTGGCGACGCAGCGCCGGTGGATGCCGTGCTGGCTGGCCAGGTCGGCGCGGCTGCAGTGGCAGGCAAAGGCCTTGCCCTGGTCCAGCAGCTGGTTGATGGCCGCTTGATACAGGGCGCTGCGCCGGCTCTGGTATTGCACCGGCAAGTCCGACGTCAGTCCGAACGCACTGAGCGTGGCCAGCTGAGAATCGACAGCGCCGGGTACTTCGCGAGGGGGGTCGACGTCTTCCACGCGTACCAGCCATTGGCCGCCGGCATGGCGGGCCAGCAACCAGCTGCCGAAGGCGGCCAGCATCGAGCCCAGGTGCAAGGGGCCGGTCGGGGAGGGCGCAAAGCGGCCGCGGTAAGAAATAGCTGGCATCGAAACTGAATCGTCGGTCAGATTAATGCTTGAATTCAAGCTGTCTGCGCCGCAAATTGGCTATATCTCCAATCCTTATGGATCTGTTTCCCATGTTTACCCGTATCGGGCTGTTTCTTCTGACCAACGTTGCTGTGCTGATCCTGGCCAGCGTCGTCATGTCCATATTGGGCGTGAACTCCTCGCAGATGAGCGGCTTGCTGGTCATGGCGGCCATCTTTGGCTTCGGTGGCTCGATCATCTCGCTGCTGCTGTCCAAGTTCATGGCCAAGCGCGGCACTGGCGCCGTCGTCATCACCGAGCCACGCAACCAGACCGAGCGCTGGTTGCTGGACACCGTGGCCCGTCAGGCCAAGGCGGCCGGCATTGGCATGCCGGAAGTGGCGGTGTATGACGCCCCGGAGATCAACGCCTTTGCGACCGGCGCCAATCGCAACAATGCGCTGGTGGCGGTATCCACCGGTCTGCTGCACAACATGAGCGAGGATGAAGCCGAAGCAGTGCTTGGCCATGAGATCGCCCACGTTGCCAATGGCGACATGATCACCATGGCGCTGCTGCAGGGCGTCTTGAATACCTTCGTGATCGTGCTTGCACGCGTGGTTGGTGGCGTGATCGACAGTGCGCTGTCGGGCAATCGCGAAGGCGGCGGCCGTGGCTTTGCGTACTACATCATCGTGTTTGTGCTGGAGATGGTATTCGGCCTGTTCGCGACGATGATCGCGATGTGGTTCTCGCGTCATCGTGAGTTCCGCGCCGACCAGGGTGGTGCCTCGCTGGCTGGCCGGCAGAAGATGATCGCCGCGCTTGAGCGTCTGAAGCTCAACCACGGCCAGAGCACCTTGCCGACGCAGATCGCTGCATTCGGCATCGCCGGTTCGGCGGCCAAGAAGCTGTTCCTGAGCCATCCGCCGCTGGACGAGCGCATCGCAGCGCTGCGTTCCTCGACGGTGGCCTGAGTCGGGCCTGCTTGCGATTGGTGCTGAAAGAAGTCGGCGTAATCCGCAATTGATTGAACACAACGCCCCGCAAGGGGCGTTGTCTGTTTTGCCACCACGGCTACAGCTGTGCCTTTGTTGCTGGTTGTGCATGAGCTAACAGTTCTGTGTTTTTCCGTCTGTAGAAATAAGACGATTGTATCCTCGGTGCATGGGTTTGTGTCTACCCTCCAGACACAACAGGCGAATGAGGAGCATATGGTGCAGGACGCGCAATATTGGGCAATGGAGTTCTGGAATGGGCTGAGCGTGCTGGACTTGATCGGCGGCTCGTTGCTCGGAGCGGTGCTGGGGTTGGCCCTGGGTGTAGCAGTGTGGATCGCTCTGGCGCGCAGGGGCGGCCTTGCCCGGCGCCGGCGTTGGCATCATTGGTTGATCGCCAGTTATGTGGTGGTGCTGCCGCTGCTGTTTGCCTTCATTGGATTACAGGTTGGGCTGGTTGCCGGTGGGCAGCGTGCGCTGTACAAGCAGATCGATCACTTCCAGCCGCATCTGCAGGTTGCGACCGAGCATTGGCTGGTCGAGTTCGAACGGTCGCTGGATACGCCGGAGTTGGAGGCAATGCTGCGCGATGATGTTTCCGCGCACGATGCCGCACGCATGGCGGTGGAGTCCTACCTGGGTGAGCACAGGCTTGCCGATATCAGCATGCTAAGTGGTGAAGGCTTGCCGCAGCGCTGGGCGCGCAAGGGCATCGAGCACCTGCGCAGTGAAGTGATGCTGCGATGGGTGGAGGACAGCCTGGTGAAGGAGGTGGGTGGCCGCAGTGGACTTGATAAAGCCGTATTCCGCGAGGCGCTGGGCATGCGCATGAGCGAGCTGCTGCATACCAAGGGGGTGATCCGTCTATTGAAGGCGCAGATCAGCTCGATGATGCCGGGCATCTATTTTGGCTTGCTGTTGCCGTTGCTGATCGTGATGGCGCTGGTACTGATGGAGATCTGGCTGACCGCCCGTTATGGCTGGGGCCGGCAGCCGGTGGTCGGTGCGGTGGTTGTTCCCGCAGTATCCACTGGCTGACGCCAGCTTTGCCCACAAAAAAACCGATGCCAGAAGCCTGGCATCGGTTTTTGGATGATTCACTGCCATGGCAGCTGGATCAGAACTTCGGATCGAACTCGGCAGCGTAGCCGGTGTTGACGAGGACCTTCTGCAGGGCTTCGCACACCTTGATGTTGCCAGCCACGACCTGCTGGGTTTCCGGGCCGCGCGAGTCCATGCGGTCCAGCGGGGCGCCGCGGTAATTGCAGACCTTGCCGCCGGCTTCACGAACCAGCAATACGCCGGCAGCGATGTCCCATGCCTTCACGCCTGCTTCGAAGTAGGCGTCGGCGCGGCCGCAGGCCACGTAGGCCAGGTCCAGCGCGGCGGAGCCGGTGCGGCGCACGTCCTCGGCCTGCACCAGCAGGGTGTCGACGGTCTTGAGCTGGCTGCTGGCACGGCTGCGTTCGCGCGGAGCGAAGCCGGTGTGGATCATCGTGCCTTCCAGATCCTTGCGATCAGACACGCGCAGGCGGCGGTCGTTGAGCACGGCGCCATTGCCCTTGGAGGCAGTAAACAGTTCGTTGCGCAGCGGGTCGAAGATCACCGCGTCGGTCGGCTCGCCGTTCTCAACCAGGGCGATGGAGACACAGTAGTGCGGGAAGCCGCGCAGGTAGTTGCTGGTGCCATCCAATGGGTCGATCACCCACATCATGCGGTTGACACCCTGGATGCCACCTTCTTCACCGAAGATGCCGTACTCCGGATAGGCGCGCTTGAGTTCCTTGACGATTACTTTCTCAGCGTCGGCATCGACTTCGCTGGCGTAATCCATCCGACCCTTCTGTACCACGTTGAGGGCTTCAAGCTTGTTGATGTTGCGGAGCAGGACGTTGCCGGCGAGGCGAGCGGCCTTGACCATGACGGTTACGGCGGGTTTCTGCATGGCTAAAGGCTCCCGTGAGGGCAGAGATCGGATTGGCGGGGGAAAAGAGCAAGCCCGGCGCAAAGGCCGGCCGCGCAGTTTACCATCTACAGCTGTCTCGCTCCTGATTTTTTAACGCCATGTCTGTTTCCGCTCATATTCGATTCGTTCTTGTTGGCACACAGCACCCGGGCAACATCGGCGCGGCGGCCCGTGCGATGAAGACCATGGGGCTGGCGCGGCTGGTCCTGGTTGCCCCGGAGAAGCCCTTGGACGAGGATGCTTTCCGGCGCTCGGCCGGCGCCGAGGACGTGCTCGGCGATGCGCCGGTGTTCGCCACCCTTGCCGAAGCCGTGGCCGATTGCCGCCTGGTAATGGGCTGTACCGCGCGCGCGCGGCGGGTGCAGCTGGAAGAGCTGCTGCCGGAAGTGGCCGGCCAACGCGCCGTGGCCAAGGCAGCCGAACCGGCGGAAGTGGCCTTTGTGTTCGGTCGCGAGCGCACCGGTTTGACCAATGAGGAGCTGCAGCTCTGCCACGCCGCCGTGCATATCCCGTCCGACCCTGAATTCAGCTCGCTGAATCTGGCCGCCGCAGTGCAGGTTCTGGCCTACGAGGTGCGGATGGCTGCGCTGGAGTCGCAGCCCGACAAGGCGCCGTCGGTAGCAGTGGAGGCTGGTCAGGACGAAGCACCGGCCAGCCATGCCCAGTTGGAGGGGATGTTCGGCCAGCTGGGCGACACCTTGGACCAGATTGACTTCCACAAGGGCCGCGCCCCGGAATCGGCCATGCGCAAGTTGCGCCGGCTGTTCATGAAGGCCGACCTGTCCGAGCAGGAGGTCAGGTTGATGCGTGGCATCCTGTCCGATGCCCAGCGTATGGCCCGGCTGGCCTCGACGGATAAGGGCTGAGGACTGCGTCACGCTTTGCTAAAAGCGGTACTCTGTGGGGATGGATTAGGGGGTGTCGTTTTGGGTGTCTTGCGATGGCTTTGGGGAGCCGCACTGACACTGGCTGCACTGCAGCCCGTAGCGGTGGGGGCGGTTGATCGTTCGGTATTGGTCTTGGGGCGGATCAGTGATGATCCGAAGTCGCATTACGACCAGCTCAAGCCACTGCTGGATTATGTGGTGCCGCGCATGCGCGATGTCGGGATCGTCGAAGGACGCATCCTGATGGCCAAGGACGCGCAGCAGATGGGCAGCTATCTGCGGCGTGGTCGGGTCGATTGGGTCACCGAGACCTCAGGTACGGCAATGGCGCTGGGCCAGCGGGCGGGCGCCAAGCCGTTATTGCTGACCGAGCGCAATGGCGTGGGCGCGTATCACAGCGTGTTCTTCGTGCGCCGTGACAGCCCGATCACCACGCTGGAGGAGCTGCGTGGGCGCACCTTGGCGATGCAGAGTGCGGCATCCACCAGTGCCTACATTGTGCCTGCCATGGAGCTGCTCGATCACGGTGTGCAGCCTGAAATCCTGCTCGACCCGCGCGATACCCCCGTCGAGGACTCGGTGGGTTACGTGTTTGTGCGCTCCGAGTTGAACATCTCCACCTATGTGCACAAGCGGGTGGTGGATGCAGGGGTGATCAGCAGCATCGACTGGAGTGACAACCAGGCCATGCCGCCGGCCTTCCGCCAGGACATGCGGGTGCTGTACCGCAGCGAGCCGATCCCGCGTGCGGTGGAAATGGTGCGCGCCGACCTGGACCCGACGGTGCGTGATCGTCTGCAGCAGGTGTTGCTGCAGGCCAGTAGTGACCCGGTTGCAGGGCCGGCGCTGGCGAAGTTTTTTGGTACCACGGGCTTTCATCCCGTCGACCCGGACAACCTGCGCGCGCTGGAGCGTCTGCGCCGTGGTTTGGCCCGTATCCGGATGGAGGTGGAATGAGCACACCACGGTTTGGATTGCAGGCCCGCTTCCTGGCCGCCAGTGGCGTGGTGCTGCTGGTGGTGGTGGCGATTGTCGGGCTGATGCTGATGCGTCAGGCGGCCGCCCAGCGCGAGGCCCTGCGCAACAGTGGCGAGGTACTGAGCCAGGTGTTCGACCAGGGCGTGCGTGAGCGCGGTACCGCCTTGGCCAATGCCTTGGCCGATACGCTGATCAACCCCCTGTACTACTCCGATCTGGCTGCCATCGGCGCAGCGGTACGTAATACCGCGCGGCAGAAATCGGTCAGCTACGTGCTGGTATACGATCCGGACGGGCGGCTGATCCATGACGGTTCGTTCGATGTGGCTGGTTATGGCCAGCCGATGAATGATCCATTGGCACACGCTGCGGTGCGTTCGCTCAAGCCGCTGGTGCAGGAGTCGCCATCGATACTCGAGGTGGATGTGCCGCTGGCGATTGGTGACCAGCCGCTGGGCGGCCTGCGTGTAGGCATGAATCTGGCGCCGGTGCGTGCCCAGGAGGCCAAGTCCATGCAGGCGCTGGAGCGGCGCATGCAGGAGACCCAGCGACGGGAACTGGGCTGGGCCTTGGGCCTGATGCTGCTGTTGCTTGGCTTTGTCTGCGTAATGGCGTTCTACGTGCAGTACACGCTGGTGCGGCCGATCCGCTGGCTGGGTGTAGCAGCGCAGCGTATCGAGCGCGGCGACTATCTGATCGAGACACAGGCGACCCGGCGCGGCGACGAGGTTGGTGAGTTGCTGCGCACCTTCGATCGCATGAGCCAGAGCATTGCCCGGCACGACCGCGACGTCCGCCAGATGGCCTACACCGATGCCCTTACCGGCTTGACCAACCGGCTCGCTTTCCGGGAAGCCCTGGACCATCGCTTGCTGCGTGCGCAGGCGGCCGGGCGTGGTTTGGCGCTGTTGTTCATTGATATTGACGAGTTCAAACGGGTCAACGACACGCTGGGCCACGAGGCCGGTGATGACGCCTTGCTGCAGTTTGCGCAACACATCTCCAACGCCGTTGAGCAGATTGGCGGCGATGACGCCTTGCTGGCCCGCTTTGGTGGTGACGAGTTCGTCATCCTGATCAGCCAGGGCCAAAGCAGTGCCGCGGAGGCGGCCAAGCGGTTGGCTGAGCGCCTGGTAATCGATCTGGGCAAGCCACTGCAGGTGCAGCAGCGCGAGATCTTCCTTGGTAGCTCGATTGGTATCACCTTGTTCCCGGAGGACGCGGTGGATGCCACTGCGTTGCTGAAGAACGGTGATATCGCCATGTACCAGGCCAAATTGGCTGGCAAGAACTGCTTCCGGTACTACAGTTTGGCCATGGACCACGCGGTGGAGCGGCGCCTGCATCTGGAGCAGGAGTTGCGCGGCGCCTGGGAGCGCAACGAGTTGCGTCTGGTCTACCAACCCATCTTCCGTACCCGCGACCGCATGCTGTGTGGCGTGGAAGTGCTGCTGCGCTGGGATCACCCGGCGCTGGGCGCGATCCCGCCGTCGGTATTCATCGATGTGGCCGAGCAGAGTGGGCTGATCCAGATGATCGGCCCCAAGGTGCTGCGCGCTGCCTGCGAGCAGGCCCAGCAGTGGCCACGCAACTCGATGGGGGAGGAACTGTTCATTTCGGTCAACGTCTCGCCCAAGCAGCTGCGTAACGGTGACCTGTTGCAGGAGGTGGAAAGCAGTCTGCTCGGTTCCGGGCTGGCTGCTTCACGCCTGCACCTGGAGCTGACCGAGACGGCGGTGATCAGCGACGAGATGTTGGCTGTCTCATTGCTGGAGAAGCTGCACCGTGCCGGGGTGAAAGTGTGGCTGGACGACTTCGGCACTGGCTTCTCCGGGCTCAGTCATCTACGCCAGGTGCCGGTGGACGGGGTCAAGATCGACCGCAGCTTTGTTGTCGACATGGAGCGCGATCCTGACGATCTGGCACTGACCACGGCGATCATCGCCATGGCCCATGCGCTGGGTATTACCGTGGTGGCCGAGGGTGTGGAGCAGGAAGCGCAGTTCGAGCTGCTCAGCCAGCGCGGCTGTGATCTGGTCCAGGGTTACTGGCTGGGGCGGCCCCTGGAAGCGGCCGGTCTGGTCAGCCTGCTGGAGCGCGGTGCAATGGCGGCGGTGCGCTGATCCAGCCGACTGGCTTGGCCTTGGCGCAGCCGCTCCGGCTCAGAGTGGCCGCTTGCTGGTGTCGCCTGCGATCTCGCGCACCAGCTTGGGTACCAGATAGCCGGACAGCCGGGCCATCAGCGCGGCGTGCAGGGCCAGCGCCTGCTCATCGCTGACTTCGAAGTGGGCGGCGCCCTGCACCTTGTCCAGCTGGTACAGGTAGTACGGCATCACCCCGGCAGCGAAGCTGCGCTCGCTCAGGGCGGCGAGTGCGTCGAGGTCATCGTTGACCCCGCGCAGCAGCACGGCCTGGTTGAGCAGTTGCGCGCCGGTAGCGCGGATGCGGGCGAGGGCGGCATCCACCTGGGCATCGAATTCATTGGCGTGGTTGGCGTGCAGCACGAAGGCTACCGGCCAGGGCAGGTTGCGCAGCCATTGCACCAAGGCATCGTCAACACGCTCGGGCAGCACCACCGGCAGGCGGCTGTGGATGCGCAGGCGCTTGATGTGCGGGATTGTCGCCAGCGCTTCGGTCAGCTCGGCCAGCTTGGAGGTGCTCAGTGACAGCGGGTCGCCACCGGAAAGGATGACCTCGTCGATGCCCGGGTCGGCTGCGATTACCGCCACGGCCTCCTGCCAGCCGCCCTTGGCAGCGTTCTCGCCGGCATAGTCGAAGTGGCGGCGGAAGCAGTAACGGCAGTTGATCGCGCAACTGCCGGTGGTCACCAGCAGGGCGCGGCCGCGGTACTTCTGGATAACGCCGGTGGCCTTCTTGGCCGCACCGTCGCCGACGGCGTCGAAGCTGAACCCGGGGACAACCCGCATCTCGTCAGTGATCGGCAATACCTGCCGCAGCAAGGGGTCGGCCGGGTCGCCGTGGCGCATCCGGGCGACGAAGCCGCGCGGCACCCGCAGCGCGAACTGCGCCAGTGCCTCGGCCGAAACGCCCACCGAATCAGCATCCAGTCCCACTAGTGCCAGCAGCTCGGCCGGGTCGCGGATGGCCAGGCGCCAATGCGCCTGCCAGCGGTCATCGGGCAGGGTCAGGATGGCTTTTTCTGGAGTGAGGGCGGGGGCTGCGGTTATCATTGGCGGTCAGAAAAACAGATGGCCCACCAGACGGTGGGCGTTCCATTCTAATCCGGCCGCCCGCGCTACGCGGCGGTTTTGCCAATTCAGGAGTTCCAGCATGGCCAGTTACGGCATGAACGACGTAAAGAACGGGATGAAGATCCTGGTCAACAACACCCCGGCTGTCATCATCGACACCGAGTACGTCAAGCCGGGCAAGGGCCAGGCGTTCACCCGCGTGAAGTACCGCCTGATCAAGGACGGCCGCACCCAGGAAGTGACCATGAAGTCGACCGATTCGCTGGATGCAGCGGACGTGGTCGATACCGACATGAACTTCATGTACAGCGACGGCGAGTACTGGCACTTCATGGACCCGGAATCCTTCGAGCAGGTGCAGGCTGACAAGGCCGGCATGAACGGCGCCGAGAAGTGGCTGAAGGGCGAAGAGTCCTGCGTGGTGACCTTGTGGAACGGCACCCCGATCGACGTGACCCCGCCGAACTTCGTCGAGCTGAAGATCGTCGAGACCGATCCGGGCGTGCGCGGTGACACCTCCGGCGGCGGCGGCAAGCCGGCCACCCTGGAGTCGGGTGCCGTGGTCCGCGTGCCGCTGTTCGTCAACCAGGATGAAATCATCCGCGTTGACACGCGTTCGGGCGAATACTCGGCTCGCGTCAAGTAAGCAATACGATGCAGGCGCCGCCACCCACTACCCCGCAGCCACGCGCTGCCGGTGCTGGGGATGCGGCGCCTGTTCGCATCCGGCATTTGCCGGGCCAGGCAACAGAAAGGTGACGACCGTGAGTGAAGTGCAACCCCAGCAATGCGATCTGTTGATCGAAGCCGGTTACGTGGTGCCGGTAGAGCCGCATGCGGTGGTGCTAGAGGACCACGCGGTAGCGATCAGCAACGGCGTGATCGTGGCAGTACTGCCGCGTGCCGAGGCCCGTGCGCGCTTCAGCGCCAGGCAGGTTGTATCGCGCCCGGAAGCGGCGCTGATCCCGGGGCTGGTCAATGCCCACACCCATAACCCGATGACGCTGCTGCGCGGCGTTGCCGACGATCTGCCGCTGATGACCTGGCTGCGCGAGCACATCTGGCCGGTGGAAGCGGCGGTGATCGGGCCGGAATTCGTTGCCGACGGCACCACCCTGGCCATCGCCGAGATGCTGCGCGGTGGCACCACCTGCGCCAATGAGAACTACTTCTTCGCCGACGTGCAGGCTGCTGTCTACAAGAGGCATGGCTTCCGCGCGCTGGTGGGCTCGGTGATCATCGATTTCCCCAGTGCCTGGGCCAAGACCGATGACGAGTACTTCGCCCGTGCCACCGAACTGCACGATACCTGGCGCGATGACGCGCTGATCGGCACCGCGTTCGCGCCGCATGCGCCGTATACGGTGAGCGACGCCAATTTCGAGCGGGCGCGGATGCTGTCCGACCAGCTCGACAGCCGCGTCCACCTGCACACGCATGAAACCGCGCAGGAAATCACCGATTCCATCGCCCTGCATGGGCAGCGCCCGTTGGCGCGACTTGATCGGCTGGGCCTGGTAAATGAGCGCCTGATCGCGGTGCACATGACCCAGCTCACCGAGGCCGAAATCCATCTGTGTGGCGAACGTGGCGTCAGCGTGGTGCACTGCCCGGAGTCGAACCTGAAGCTGGCCTCGGGCTTCTGCCCGGCCTGCGCGCTGGTCAAGGCTGGCGTCAATCTGGCGATCGGCACCGACGGCTGCGCCAGCAACAACGACCTGGACATGTTCAGCGAGAACCGCACCGCGGCCATCCTTGCCAAGGCCGTGGCCAACGACGCCACTGCCCTGGACGCGGCGACCACGCTGCGTGCCTCGACGCTGGGCGGCGCACGCGCGCTGGGCTTCGGTGACCGCATCGGCTCGATCGAAGTCGGCAAGCAGGCCGATCTGGCCTGCGTGGACCTGTCCGCGCTGGAAACCCAGCCGCTG
Organism: Stenotrophomonas sp. STEN038; assembly: GCF_056759895.1. NCBI lineage: Bacteria > Pseudomonadati > Pseudomonadota > Gammaproteobacteria > Lysobacterales > Lysobacteraceae > Stenotrophomonas > Stenotrophomonas sp. STEN038. Next base: position 59,221 of record NZ_JBRRDW010000021.1, on the reverse strand, counting down.
CACCATGTGCTGTCACAGCTGGTGTATGCCGCTGGCCGGCACCAGGTCAGCGACGTGTGGATCGCAGGCAAACCCAAGCTGGTCCAGCGAGAGCTGGTCGACATGGACATTGCCGCGATCACCGCCAATGCGCGCCAGTGGCGCGACCGCATCCGTACCATCCGCGCCTGAGTGCGCACCCGGCCGCCCCACGCGGCCGCAAGAGGAAACCGATATGAGCGCAGCTTCCACCTCCACCAATTTCGATCAGGCCGAACTGGACAAGTTCGCCGCGTTGGCCACCCGCTGGTGGGATGCGGACGGTCCGCAGAAGCCGCTGCACGCGCTCAATCCGGTGCGCCTGAAGTACGTGGCTGATCGCGCCGCCTTGCGTGGTGCCAAGGTGCTGGATATCGGCTGCGGCGGTGGCCTGCTCAGCGAAGCGCTGGCCAAGGAAGGTGCGCAGGTGACTGCCATCGATCTGGCCCCGGAGCTGGTGAAAGTGGCCCGTCTGCACGGTCTGGAATCGGGCGTTACTGTCGATTACCGGGTGCAGGCAGCGGAAGACCTGGCCGCAGAGCAGCCGGGCAGCTTCGACGTGGTGACCTGCATGGAAATGCTGGAGCACGTGCCGGACCCGGGCGCGATCATCGCCGCCTGCCATCGCCTGCTGCGCCCGGGTGGCAAGCTGTTCCTGTCCACCATCAACCGTACCCCGGCGGCATTCGCGGTCGCCATTGTCGGCGCCGAGTACATCGCCCGGCTGCTGCCCAAGGGCACGCACCACTACCAGGAATTCATCAAGCCGGCCGAGCTGGGTGCGTGGCTGCGTGCCGCTGATTTCTCGTTGCAGGACGTCAGTGGCATGGCTTACGAGCCGTGGCGCAATCGCGCCCGCCTGAGCAGCCGCACCGACATCAACTACCTGGCCTACGCGGTCAAGCCGGAACAGGCATGAGCGCTGACGCCTTCCCGGTAGCGGTGCTGTTCGACCTGGACGGCACCTTGCTGGACAGCGCGCCGGACTTCGTCGTCACCGCCAACCGCATGCTGCAGGCGCGCGGCATGGGCGAGGTGACGCTGGAGCAGCTGCGCCCGGCCGTGTCCAAGGGCGCGCGGGCGATGCTGACGGTTGCCTTCCCGCGCATGGCCGATGCCGAACGGCATGCGCTGGTGCCGGAGTTCCTTGAGATCTACGAAGCGCTGATCGGTCAGTACGCGACGCTGTTCGATGGCGTCGAAACCATGCTGCAGGCGCTGGAAAAGGCGGGCAGCACCTGGGGCATCGTTACCAACAAGCCGGAGTACCTGGCGCGCCTGATCCTGCCGCAGCTGGGCTGGGAACAGCGTTGCGCGGTGCTGATCGGCGGCGACACCCTGGCCGAGCGCAAGCCGCATCCGCTGCCGCTGGAAGTGGCAGCACAGCGTATCAATACCGCAGCCAGCGCCTGCGTCTATGTCGGCGACGACGAGCGCGACATCATCGCCGCGCGCGCCGCCGGCATGCCGTCGGTGGCCGTGTTGTGGGGCTACCGTCCCGAAGGCGATGACCCGTCGACGTGGCAGGCCGACAGCATTTGCGAGCTACCGCAGGAACTTTGGCAGCCAGCCGCATGGCCAGCTACCCAACCGGCTTCGGCCTGATTCAATAACGAGGTTTGATGTGAGCAGTGCGCTGGACAGCTTCCTGGACAAGTGGCGTGAGCGTTGGCCCGAATGGGCCTTCGTGGAGCGCTTTGTCGACGAGGCCGATCGTGAGCGCAGCGTGGCTTGGTTCGCGCTGCTGCAGGAATTCGACGACATCTTGAACGCCAGCGGCGATACCACGCCGCAGGACGCCAAGCTGGCCTGGTGGGGCGAGGAGCTGCGCAGTTGGGAGCTGCAGCGCTCGCGGCACCCCTTGGGCCGCGTGCTGGAGCCGGTGCGCGCGCCGTGGGCGCAGCTGGCGGACGCTTTACCAAGCTTGATCGACGCGCGTGATCGTGTGGCCGATGGTGCCCAGGCGCGCAAGGTGTTGGCGCAGTACGCGACCGCCGCGTCGGCGGTGGAAGCGACGATGTTCAACAGCAAGCCTTCACCGGCGGCTGCGGAGGCGCTGACCACGCAGATGTTGGCACTGCGCGTGCAGGAAAATGCCGCTTCGGTGCCGCAGGCCTTCAGCAATGAAATGGAATGGGACAAGGCGTTGCAGGCGGCGTGGCCGTCGCGCGTAGCCGGTCCGCGTCCGCGCCGTGTCTATGCCGTGTTGGCGCGTGGGCGCCAGCAGGCGCGCATCCGCGGCGGGGAGTACCAGCCGAGCCCGGCGGGCCTGCTGTGGCGCAGCTGGTGGGCTGCGCGAGGGTAAACCTGGCGAAGCTCGCCGGAGCCACTCCCTTCTCCCGCGAGCGGGAGAAGGTGCCCGAAGGGCGGATGAGGGCAGCTTTGCGCTGTTGATCCATCAGCTTCGCGGCTTACGCCGCTCCCACAAGCAATGTTGGAAACGCCCTGTAGAGCCGAGCCATGCTCGGCTGAGGCTCTACCGGTAAGGCCTTTGCCGAGCATGGCTCGGCACTACAGGTGAAGCCTCTGCCGAGCATGGCTTGGCACTACAGGTGAAGCTCTTGCCGAGCATGGCTCGGCACTACAGTCGCTTTGCTTTATTTGCCGCGCTCCAGCACCAGCAGGGGGTCGATGCGGGTATCGAACCAGTTCATGCCCCAGTGCAGGTGCGGACCGGTCGCGCGGCCGGTTGCGCCAACTGCGGCGATGTTCTGCCCCTGCTCGATCCGGTCGCCGACCTTCACGTCGATCCGTGACAGATGCAGGAAGTTGGAGCTGATGCCGAAGCCGTGGTCGAGTACCAGGGTGCCGCCGGTCAGGTACAGGTCCGGGCCCGCAAACGTCACGATTCCAGCTGCCGGCGCCTTCACCGGCGTTCCGGTGGGCACGGCGATATCCATGCCGGAATGGCCGCTGCCTGGCTGCCCGTTGTAGACGCGGGCATTACCAAAGCGGCCGCTGATGCGGCCCTGTACCGGCCAGATGAAGGTCTGGGTGAAGTCGGTGCGGTTGTCGTCACGCTTGCGCGATTCGGTTACCTGTGCCTGCTCACGGGCAATGCGTTCGGCGATTGCCGGCGGCGGATTCACGGTCTTTGGCGGTACGCCGTTGACCCGTTCCACTGGCCAGTCGCGCGCAGTTACTGCAATTGGAATGGTTTCGCTGCCGCCATCCGGGCGCTGCACCTGTACCTGCAGCGGGCCTTTTTCGTCGCGGCCGATGCCGAGCACCACGCTGCCATAGCTGCTGACCCGCAGCTCGCGGCCTGCATAACGGACGCTACTGCCAGCCGGCACCTTGCCGATCACCATTGCGCCCTGCGAGGCGCTGGCGGGGAACACTACGCGGTTGTCGAGCAGGTTGCCGATGCCATCCTGGGCCTGCGCCGGCAGGGCGGTAAGCAGGGGCGCTGCCAGCAGCAGTGCGCCCATCATCAGGACCGAACGCATCAACGGTCGTAGGTCATGCGCTGGCCGGCCGGTGCGCCCACCAGCTTGCTGCCGTCCCACACCTGCTGGCCGTTGACCCAGGTGGAGGCGATGCGCGAGCGGAAGGTGGTGCCTTCAAACGGTGACCAGCCACACTTGGACAGCACGTCCTCGCGCTTGACCGTGAACGGCACGTCCTCGACCAGCACCAGGTCGGCAAAGTAGCCCTCACGCAGGAAGCCGCGCTCTTCGACGTCAAACAGCTGCGCCGGGGCGTGGGCGAACTTCTGCACCACCTGTTCGCGGCTCAGCTTGCCTTCGTGCACGCGCTCCAGCGCGGCGACCAGCGCGTACTGCACCAGCGGCAGGCCGGACGGCGCCTGCGCATAGGGCTTCTGCTTCTCTTCCCAGGTGTGCGGCGCGTGGTCGGTGGCCAGCACATCGAGCACGTCATCGGCCAGCGCGGCGGTGATCGCCTCGCGATCGGCCACTTCCTTGATCGCCGGGTTGCACTTGATCAGGTTGCCCTTGGTTGCGTAGTCCGGGCGCGCGAAATGCAGGAAGTGCACGCAGGTTTCGGCGGTGATCTGCTTGCGGCTGCCGTCAGCGCGGATCAGCGGGCCCTTCTCGAACAGCGCCAGCTCATCGGCGGTGGAGATATGCAGCACGTGCAGGCGGGTGCCGTGCTTCTTCGCCAGCGACATCGCCAAGCGGGTGGACTTGATGCAGGCCTCGCGCGAGCGGATGTCCGGGTGCATGTCCGGGGTCAGCGCGTCACCGTATTTTTCCTGGAACGCCTTCATGTTGGCGTCGATCATCGGCGTGTCTTCGCAGTGCGTGATGATCGGGGTCGGGCATTCGCGGAAGATCGCGTCCAGGGTTTCCGGATTGTCGACCAGCATGTTGCCGGTCGAGGCGCCCATGAACACCTTCACGCCGGGTGCCTTCTTCGGGTCGAGTACGCGGATCGCTTCCAGGTTGTCGTTGCTGGCGCCGTGGTAGAAGCCGTAATTGGCCCAGGCGCGGCCCTTGGCCAGCGCGTACTTGGCTTCGAGGATGGTCGAATCCAGGGTCGGCGGGTTGGTATTGGGCATGTCCATGAAGCTGGTCAGGCCGCCGGCCACCGCTGCAGCCGATTCGCTGGCGATGTCGCCCTTGTGGGTCAGGCCGGGCTCACGGAAGTGGACCTGGTCATCGATCATCCCGGGCAGCAGCCAGCGCCCGCCTGCGTCCACCACCTGCTCGCCGTCGCGCGGAGTCAGGCCGCTGCCGATCTGCGCGATTCGGTCGTTCTCGATGCGCAGGTCGCCGTAGAAGGTACGGCCTTCGTTGACCATGCGGGCATTGCGGATAAGCGTGGAGGACATGTCAGTGTTTTCCTGTGCAGCGGCAAGAGGGGGAGTCGGCGCGCTCCGGGACCGGATCCAGTCCACCCGGATGGAACGGATGGCAGCGCCCCAGCCTGCGCAGGGTAAGCCAACACCCCCGTAGCGGACCGTGTATACGGATCGCGTCCATGGAGTATTCCGAACAGCTGGGATAGAAACGGCAGCGCGGCCCAAGCAGGGGGCTGATGAAGCGCTTGTAGGAGCGCAGTACGGCAATGAGGAGTCGGCCGATCACGGTTAAATGATAAGCCACTTGGCAAGCGAGCAGGATTTGTCGCAGGATGCGGGATGGCGCCGGTAAACACTACGTGCTTTCCGCTGCCAGCCAGGGGCGATGGCGCGCCTGGTTACGTTCCGAACTGCGCGAAACGGTCCGGTGACGCCACCGGACCTGTACTGCACGGGTCGGGCATCCGTTCACATACGGTGCCCGGCGCGGTTGCTGCTGCTGGTCGGGTAGGCTATAAAGGCCCGCTTTCCCGGGCCCCGGGGGAAACAAGGAAGAGCGTTTCGTGGCTGCTAAAAAACCTGCAAAAAAGGCCGTCAAGGTCGCCAAGAAAACCGCCAAACCTGTAGTCAAGAAGGCGGTGTCGAAGCCGGTTGCAAGCAAGCCGGTCGCCAAGGCTGCAAAGCCGGCCGCGAAGAAAGCACCCGTCAGCAAGGCGGTTGCGAAGAAAACGCCGGTCAAGCCAGCAGCTCCTGCCAGCAAGCCCGTAGCCAAGAAGGCTGCGGTTAAGACGGTAGTCGCTAAAAAGGCGGCCCCTGTCGCCAAGAAGGCTGCGGTCAAGAAGGTGACCAAGCCGGTTGCCGCGCCAGTTGCCAAGAAAGCAGCTGCGCCGGTTGCCAAGGCCACCAAGCCCGTTGCCAAGCCAGTAGTCAAGAAGGTGGCCGAACCAGTGGCTGCCAAAACGCCCAAGACGCCTGTTAAACCCGTGGTCAAGTCCGTACCGAAGCCAGCTGCAAAGCCGGCGGCGGCCAAGTCTGTCTCGGTCGAAGTCGCCAAGACGGCCCCAGCTCCGGCACCTGCGCCGGTTGCTGCCAAGCCGGCTCCAGCGGCCAAGGCCCCGCAATCCAAGAATCCCGTGCCTGTTTCGAAATCCAACGTCAAAACTCCCGTCAAATCCACCGCTCCTGTCGCCGTTCGTCCGGTTGGCAAAGTGGCAGTCGCTGTCACCGCGCGTTCGACCGCTCCGGCGCCGCGCAGCAAGTACAAGGTTGTCGAATACAACGTCGACGAGGCCACTGGCCGTCCGATCCTGCCGGCCGGCTACAAGCCGAGCGCCGACGAGGAGTACATGAGCACGCTGCAGCAGGAGTACTTCCGCCAGCGCCTGCTCAACTGGCGTGCGGACCTGGTCGAGGAATCGAAGCAGACCATCGAGAACCTGCGTGAGGAAGTGCGTGACATCGGCGATGAAGCCGAGCGTGCTACCCGCGAAACAGAGAATTCGCTGGAACTGCGTACCCGCGACCGCTACCGCAAGCTGATCGGCAAGATCGACAGCACGCTGAAGCGTCTGGAAGCTGGTGATTACGGTTTCTGCGTCGATACCGGCGAAGACATCGGCCTGGATCGCCTGGAAGCCCGTCTCACCGCCGAGCGCACGATTGATGCGCAGGAGCGTTGGGAGCACCTGCAGAAGCAGCAGGGCGACTGAGTCCGGCTGCATCTGTTGAACAGGAACCCCGCTTCGGCGGGGTTTTTGTTGGCCGGTGCTTCAGGCCGCTGATCAACGCAGGGTATGGCTTGGAGCTCCTCCCGGCGTGGGAGTGCATTGGCTCTGGCGGCGCAGCCCGGCAAGGTCAGAACCGGGCCGGCTCGCTTGCGGGCATCCAGTTTGAGCGACATGTGGCTGGTGCGCTCCGCCGATCTGCCGCATGGAGACCGTCAGAATGCCATTGAGGGCATCTATGATGAAGCAACTCCCGGCCAAGGCATGGATAGATGGCAGCGCACTCAGTTGGGCCTTCGCACTGTTCCGGCACAGAAGGGGGGGCTTCCTCAGGAGGCAGCCCGCTCAGCCTCCTGAGCAGGCACCAGCGGTTGCTGCTGTACGTTGGCGGGCTGGTGACGTCATTGGTACTGATCGCCGTTACCGTGGTGATGGTGCAATCGCAGGTAAAGGACTACGTCGCCGGTCGGCATACCGAGTATGTGCTGCGCAGGACAACGTTGCGGGCGATGTTTGCCGTGCGTGAAGCGGCGCTTCGTATCGGTGTGCGGCAGGAGGAATACGTTTGGTCGATGCGGCAGGAGCCGGATCCCCAGCTGATGAAGCGCTTTGCCGATGCCAATGGACGGATGGTCCTGCAACGGAACAGCAGCCTCCCGCCTGCACTTGTCATCGGCGACATCAGCCGGGATTACCCGGCTGAGCGTTTCGGTCCCTACTTGCGGATGGCAGACGATGTGAGCTACCAGTCAGGGACGTATTCCCAGGAACTGGCAGCAGCGGGTTATCTCTTCAGCCCCGACCGGCGCTTCATCGTCCTGGGGCCGCTACCTGACGAGGCGGCTGCACAGCAGGCGAAGGAGACAAGCGCTGCCACTCTGCTCGATCGCATCGTGCCGGACCTTGGGGATCTGGGTGAGCCGGCGATACGCGCCCGCCTGCTCGATACCAAGGTTCCCCTGTGGTTACCACCTGAACCGGATCCACTAAGTGGCGTTTCCTCGATACGACTGGTGCAGGGGGCGGCATCTGAGGGCAAACTTTTCGCGGTGTTTGTGGCGTCGTATCCGACCCAGATGCTGGCACCGTTGCTGGCCGGCGAGGATCCGGGCGAGGCATCTCTGATCGTCGACCCGACAGGCGGGCTTCTGCTTGGTTCGGCAGAGGAGGGTACTACCGCAGACGTGTTGCGTGTTTCGAGCAATGTGCCGCGTGGCGAGTTGCAGAGGCTGAGCTATCGCGACGGGTATTTCATCGTCAGCGATGAGATATCCAATTCCGGTTGGAGGCTGTTGCATGCCTTCTCCTGGCGAACGGTCATGGCCGCGTTGTGGCCTCGCCTGGTCAGCTACATCGGTGCTGTGCTGTTGATGATCGGCTTTGTATGGGCGGTGCTCTTACTCATTGACCGGAAGGTGTTCAAGCCAGGCTTCGCGCGCTCACAGCGGATCATCGAGAGCGAAGACCTCAATCGAACGATTGTGACCACCGCACCGTTCGGCTTGGCATTGCTTTCCGTCTCCAATGGTCAGGTCCTGTTGCAGAACGCCACGATGCTCGACTATGCCGAAGCGGCGCGACGAGGCGATCCGCCCTTGCATACGCGCTTTCTTGCGCTATTCAGCAGTGTCACGGGTGGTGGTCATAGTGAGCGGGAGTTCGAGCTTGCGTTGGAAGATGGGTCCAGCTGCGATTTGTTGGTCAGCAGCGTGCGTACCAAATATCTGGGCCTGGATGTCCTTTTGTGCAACTTCAAGGACATCACGCTGCGCAAGAAAACTCAGCACGAGCTGGAGCAAGCCCGCCAATTGGCCGAGGATGCCAACCATGCAAAGTCGGCGTTTCTGGCCACGATGAGCCATGAGATACGGACGCCGCTCAATACCATTCTTGGGAACCTCGAGTTGCTGGAGCGCACGCCGCTTTCGGAAGAGCAGCTGCAGCAGCTGCGAATCGTGGCGTCATCGTCGTCGACCTTGCTCGGCGTCATCAATGACATTCTGGACTTCTCAAAGGTCGAATCCGGCCAGATGAGCATCGAGGCGATCAGCTTCGATATGAAAGCACTGGCCCAACAGGCGGTTGAGTTCTTTATGCCGTCTGCACACGCAAAGGGGCTGCAGCTGGACCTGAGCATTGATGATTCACTTGCGGCGGCTTATGTCGGCGACCCTGTACGCATCCGGCAGATCATCTATAACCTGCTCGGCAATGCCATCAAGTTCACGGAACAAGGTGACGTGTTGCTGGAAATCTATCTGCGCGATGAGCATCGACGTGATTCGGAAGTCGTTATCGGTGTCAGTGATACCGGCATAGGCATGACTCCGGAACAACAGAAGTCGCTGTTCCAGACCTTCAGCCAGGCAGATTCCACCATCACCCGTCGTTATGGCGGCAGCGGCCTCGGCTTGGCATTGTGCCGTCGTCTGGCCGATTTGATGAACGGGACTATCAGCGTGCACAGCGGCGCCGGTGCCGGTAGTACTTTCCTGGTTACCCTGCCTTTGCCGGTAAGTGAAGAAGCTCCTGTGCAGCTCGAAGCCGCTGCCGCAGCCAAACCATCCGAGGCCATTGCTTCATCGGGCTTGCGGATGTTGGTGGTTGATGACCACCCAGCCAACCGACAGCTGATACGCCTTCAACTGCAGACTTTGGGCCATGTGTCGGATCAGGCCGGCGATGGTCATGAGGCGATCCTCCTGCTCGCGGAAAGGCAGTACGATCTGCTGATGACAGACCTCAACATGCCGGGCATGGATGGCTATACATTGGCGCGAAAATTGCGGGAACAGGGTGTTGGGATCCCGATAATTGCCATCACCGCGCATGCTTCAGAGCGGGATCGCCAGCGCTGCAAGGACATCGGCATCGATGAAGTTGCGACCAAGCCTATTTTGTTGGACGCGCTGGACAAGATGATTCGGCGGCGCCTGAAGACCAGACAGTCGCCATCTGAGCATCGGAAGGAGAGCGGCTTGATGAAAGGGCCCTTGCCAGCGGAAGTGCATCAAGCGCTGTTCGGATCATTGGGTGATTCGCTACGCAAGTTGCGCGACGAGTTGGCGGATTTCAATGCGGGCGCGGTCGTAAGCGATGCTGGCCGGGTGCGGATAGGTGCAGAGCTGCATTCGGTCCGTGGCGCGTTTGCGATGATTCATGCGACAGAGATCGCTGATGCGTGTGGAGGTCTTGAGAAGCTTCTCGCTGAAGGGGATTTCAGTTCGCTCGCCGCCGGTATCGATGCGCTCGATGCCAGTTCCCATGCCGTGCTCAGACAGCGCTCACCCTCGGCATGAACGGATGACCATCCATGTGCTTCGTCAGTGTCCGTTCCTGGCCTGACGGTGGCTGCGTGCAGCCATTCGTGCGGCAACAGCGCACCTTTGCCGGCTGGGTTGGAGGCGCAACTCGGAACTCGTGACGCGGATTGCTGGTGTGGGTCGGCTGAACGCGGCTATCTTCCAGCGCGTTGTGGAGTGTGTCGACATTCGCGGCCTTGGACTCGCAGCTGTTGCATCAATGTGCCGCGACCGCCTGCTCCAGTCGTTGAAGGTAGTCCTCGAAGTACCTGCCCAACTCGACTTTGCCAGGGTGGCGCAGCCAGAGCAGCTGCAGGCCATCCATCATTGCAATCAGTTCGGCAGCGATCTGGTCTGGATCAACCGCGGGGTTGATTTCGCCGGACTCCTGGCCATGGCGCAGGCTGTGCGCGATGTAGTGAAGCATCAGCCCTGTGCGCTGGTGGAACCAGCCCTGTGCGGGGTGATCCTCGCTGAGGCTTTCGGCATTGAGCAGCGAGAATGCCTTGATCACGCCGGGAATGTCGGCATTGGCGCTATTGACCAGGCGCAACTGATCCAGCACCTGCGACCATGGAAGCGGTGGCCCCGCTGCGGCATCTTCAAGCGTGTAGTCCTGGGGGTAGCCTGGCAGGCGCGGACTGCGCTGGTCGCGGACTTCCAATACCGCCAGCAGCATGTCGGTCTTGCTGGGGAAGTGATGCAGCAGGCCAGGCAAGGTGAGGCCGACATCGGCTGCGACCTCTGCGATCGAGGCGTTGCTGTAGCCGTCACGCGCGAACACGCGCATTGCCGCATCCAGGATCTGTTGGCGGCGCATGTCGCCCTTGGGCGAGCGCCGGCGTGTGCGGCCGACGGACGAGGTCTGCGTTGAGGTGGGCAAAGTCCAATCCCGCGTCGTGTGATCGCGCAGTGTATCCCCGCTGTCCGCGTGTGCCATCCGCGCTCAAACTGTACCCACGTCACAGTTTTTGACAAACCTACCAATCGATAGGTTTACTGCCGCGGCGTCGGCGCAACGGCCACGAGTCGTATCGCTGCAACAACATCCCGGAGGGGGATTGCACGCAGTTGGACCGCGCCGCCGCAGTGCTGGCGGTGGCATCGCAACGGCCAGCCCCACCTGATGAAGAACGTGCCGGAAGGCCGACGTCGGAGCACCCGGTTGGACCAAGAGGTCCGCCAATGCTTGCCGAACTGTTGTGTCTGCGCGGGCGGCCGCCGGTATGGCGGTGGCCGCTCCTCATCAATATGGGAGAGACAGTTAATGAATACGTACTGTTGTAACGGGAGGGGCATCATCTTCAGCAGGATGGTGTTGACCACTTGTCTGGGACTCGCCGCGTCGACGGCTTACGCGTTGCCTGGTGTCGAGTCTGTTGCTGCACAGTTGCCGGACGAAGCGTCCGCAAGTGAGCCGCAAGACGGCTCCTCATCGGCGTCGGAGTCAGCAACATCCACGCGCCCAAGTTGCCATGACTACGATGCTTTCGTCAGTCGCGGGTCGGAAGCGCCCATCATCACTACCTGCGAAACCCTGTCGCCGGAACTGTTGGGTCTGCGGCCGAGGTTGTACGACAACGGCTGGATGTTCATGGGTTACTACAGCGCCGCCGAGACCTATGATCTGCGCGGCCAGGAAGCGCGCCCGCAGACGTACAACGGACAGCGGCCCAGCTTCAGTGGGACGCTGGCGACCATCACCACCTACGACTTGTCGCGACTGGGTTGGTGGGGCAAAAAGTCGCAGCTCACCTTCGAAGTCAACAGTTGGCGAACCGTGTACCGGGACGCGGGCCTGAATGATGATGCTGCAGTCAGCCAGTTGTCGGTTGAACAGGAGTTTGCTGACGGCCGCGTACGCATCCAGTACGGCTACTACGGAATGCTGGGCCAGTTTATAGGCTTGTTCCTGGGTGCAAGTACGGCATCTTCCGCGCTTGGGCCCACCAGCATCATTCCCAACCTAGCTGGTATGGCAGCCTTCAAGCCCGTGCCGGGCATGGATATCCGCTTGTACTCGAAGAGCGGTCGCTTCTACGACCACTTTGGTGTGGCGCGCTCGCAGAGCCCCGACGGCTTTCTCGCCGACAGCGAGGCCAATCCAACCGGGTTGAAGTGGAGCGTGAAGGACGCCAAGCCGATCTACGTCAACGAAATCGGCTATCGGGTTGCCTCCAGCGCCAATACCCGCATGACCTGGATACGCCAAGGCACGGTTTACAACCGCACGCTCTACAGCGACTTCCGTAATCCGGATAGCAGGGGCACCAACCGCGCCTTCTACCTGGTGGCCGACCATCAGTTCACCCAGCCCGATGTATCTGCACCCTACCGTGGTTGGTATTTCAACCTGAAAGCCAATTACGCCCCGGCCGAGCACAACATTTTCAGCTCCGATTACGCTGTGACCTTCTACAGCCTGGCACCTTTCGCCAAGCGGCCGGGTGACATGGTATCGCTGGGCTATACCCGAACCGAGGTAAGCGACGACGCTCGCCGTTACCTCGCTGCGCAGGGAATGGATCCGGTGCGCTTCAGCTCAACCGCCTCGGCTTCGTACGCCCTGCGCGCATTTCGCGGCATCTACTGGGTCAATACCTTGAGTTATACGCGTAACCCGGTGGTGGTCACGCAGCACCCGGATGCGGTGAATCTGCAGAGCCAGCTGACTTTCTCGTTCTGAGCCGTGTCTGGCCACACCCGCTGGCCGCGCGTTCGCATTGCAGCAAGGCCGCTGCGAAAGATGCGCATGCGACGACGGCGAAGTGGTGCCCTTGATTTTAGCGAGATGACGATCAAGCGCTGCCTGGATGCGGGCGCTTCACTTCCCTAGATGCAGCGCCCAGTGCGGTTGCGCGGGCGCAAACCGGAGTATGCGAGATGGCAAAGATGCAGAAAGCGATGGCTCCCGCACCGCTGTTGATCAGCATGGCAGCGACCATACTGGTGATGAATCCGGCCCAGGCCAAGGAACTTCCGCAGTTGGGCAAAGCGCCGCTTGCACAGGTGGTGGCGGCGATGACCTTGCAGGAAAAGGTTGAACTGGTCACCGGCCAGGGCATGAATTTCCCCGGACTACCGGATGACATGCAGGCGCCGGTGGTGGGTGCCATTGAGGACAAGGTCGCGGGTGCAGCGGGTGCAACCGTGGCTGTGCCAAGGCTGGGCATTCCGTCATTGGTATTGGCCGATGGTCCGGCCGGCGTGCGTATCGCACCGACCCGCAAGGACGCGCCCGGCAAAAGTTTCTACGCCACGGCGTTTCCGATCGGCAGTGCCCTGGCCAGTTCCTGGGACACGGCATTGGTGCGCCAGGTGGGCACAGCCATTGCCGACGAGGCCGCGGCCTACGGTATCGATGTGATGTTGACGCCGGCGCAGAACATCCATCGCTACCCATTGGGTGGGCGCAACTTCGAGTATTACTCCGAAGACCCGGTAGTCAGCGGTGAGACCGCAGCGGCGTTGGTGCAAGGCTTGCAGGAGCGCGGCGTGGGTGCATCGGTAAAGCACTTCGCGGTCAACAACCATGAGTGGAATCGCAATACCATCAATGCAAAGGTAGATGAGCGAACGTTGCGCGAGATCTACCTGAAAGGTTTCGAGATCTCGATGCGCAAGGGCCAGCCGTGGACGGTGATGTCCAGCTACAACAAGCTCAATGGCACCTATACCTCGGAAAGTCCCTGGTTGCTGAGGGATGTGCTGCGCGCGCAATGGGGTTACCAGGGAGTGGTGATGACGGATTGGTTTGGTGGGCAGGATGCGGTTGCACAGATGCGCGCTGGCAACGAATTGTTGATGCCGGGCACCGGCAAGCAGCGCAAGGCGATTCTTGCGGCGGTGGGTGATGGCACGCTGGACGAGGCGGTGCTGGATCGCAACGTCACCAAGGTGCTGGAGCTGGTGTTGCGCAGCCGCGCATACAAGCGGCTCCCGCATTCGGATCACCCCAACCTGCAGGCAAGTGCGGAAATCTCGCGCAGCGCTGCCACCCAAGGCATGGTGCTGCTGAAGAATGAAGCTGCGACCTTGCCATTGCCCGCTGCGGCGCGGCTGGCTTTGCTGGGCCATGGCAGCTATGAGGTGATTGCTGGTGGAACTGGCAGCGGCGACGTGAACAAGGCCTATGTGATCAGCCTGCCGCGCGGCTTGGAGAATGCAGGTTTCAGCAATGCAGATGGTTTGGAGCAGACGTATTCGCGTTACATCAGCGAAGAGGTGGCCAAGCCGCCCAAAACCGAGTGGTACCTGAGCAAGCCGCGCATTGCCGAACGTGTGGTGGCTGATGCAGAACTGCAGCAGCTTGCGCGGCAGCAGGATGTGGCGGTGGTCACCATTGGTCGCGGCTCGGGGGAGTTCGTCGATCGCAAGGTCGAGGGAGACTTCGCCTTGACGGATGCCGAACACGCATTGCTTGAACGCACCGCCACTGCTTTCCATGCCCAGGGCAAGAAGCTGGTGGTGGTGCTCAACATCGGCGGCGTGATTGAGACTGCCAGTTGGAGCCGGTTTGCCGATGCCATCCTGCTGGTATGGCAGCCAGGTCAGGAGGCGGGCAATGCCGTGGCCGATGTACTGTCCGGCGCGGCGAATCCTTCCGGCAAATTGGTCGATACGTTTGCCGTGCACTTGAGCGACTACCCCGCAAGCAACGGCTTCCCCGGCAAGGAGTTGCTTGGCCCGGATCCGAATGCGAAGTCGTTCTTCGGCCAGGTTGCCCGTGCTGCGGAGGTGGAATACGGCGACGGCATCTGGGTGGGCTATCGCCACTTTGATACGCACAAGGTGGAGGTCGCCTATCCATTTGGCTTCGGTCTGTCCTACACCACTTTCGGTTACAGCGATCTGCAGGTTGATGCCAGCCAGCCGGGTCTGGTGCGTGCCAGCGTCAAGATCACCAATACCGGCAGGGTTGCCGGGCGCGAAGCGGCACAGGTCTACGTGAGTGCACCGCAGGGCGCATTGGAGAAGCCGGCGCAGGAGCTACGTGCGTTCGCCAAGACCGGCGAGCTGCAACCCGGGCAATCGCAGGTGCTGCAGTTCGAGATCGACGGCAAGGACCTGGCGTCGTTTGATACAGAAAGGGGCCGATGGGTAGCCGATGCAGGCACTTACAGCCTGCGTGTAGGTGCGTCATCACGCGATATACGCGCACAGCAGACGTTCGAGAAGCCGCAGGAAGCCGAGTACGTACCTTGATGCTGCGCGCTGTTTGAGGTGTGAGCACCGGGGCAGGTGCAATGCCTGTCCCGGTTTTGATCTGCGTGAGGACCCCGTAGATGGTCTTGCCTGCATCGTTGCGGGCCTTTCAAGCGTTGATGTCGGTCAGGGGGGGCGTCGCGCGAGCACCGAGACAGGCAAGCCAGGCCCACCACGCACCGCTTTGGCGATTGTCCGGGAACGCAAACCCCTTCATATGGCGTTGACGCTGGTAACGCCGGTGCGCCTGAGGTAAGCGCCCGTGCCTGCGTCTGAAAGTATGGGTGTACGAGGTGGCAGGCAGGCGCTTGCTTGCCAGCATGGTTCTCAATCAGGGGGCTCGGAATGGAACAGTGCTGTGAAAACAGTTGGTGCGCCATGCGCGACAGCTACTGGCGCATTGCCTGGAACCAGGCGTGCAAGCCAGTGGCCACCGCCATGCGTGGCGACGCGATGCATCGATAGGGCTGGTTGACGCTTTCGTTCTGACAGGAGATCGCGGCCGTCGGCGAGACGGCTGCGATTCCTGCTGCAGCAACGCAGGCGCTCGTTGGCAGCTCCAACGGCAGGTTCCTGCGGTTTTACCGAGGTAGCAATAGCGCGTTGCCGGGAGGGAGCGCGTCACTTTCATGACTATATCGCCCTGCTTTACAGCAGGCCGCAACGTGGAGTTTCCGCATGGCAACAACGAAAAAAAGAAAGCTGGACCCAGCACCGACCTTGCTCGGTCTGGCAGTCAGCCTGTCCCTGGTGGGGCATGTGCAAGCCAAGGAGCTGCCCCAACTTGGACGGGCCCCCTTGGCGCAGGTGGTAGCCGCACTGACCTTGGAGGAGAAAGTTGAGCTGCTCACTGGCCAAGGCATGGTGATGCCTGGATTGCCTGATACCTGGCAGCCGCCGGCGGTAGGCTCGATCGAGGACAAGGTGCCCGGCGCGGCCGGCGCTACCGTGGCGGTACCGCGGCTGGGCATTCCGTCGGTGGTAATGGCTGATGGACCCGCCGGTGTACGCATAGCACCTACGCGCAAGGATGCACCGGGCAAAACGTTCTACGCCACCGCCTTTCCGATTGGTACCGCGCTGGCCAGCACTTGGGACATGCCACTGATACGTGAAGTTGGCTCAGCCATTGCCGATGAAGCAGCGGCATACGATATCGACGTGATGCTTACTCCCGCGTTGAATATTCACCGCTATCCGTTGGGTGGGCGCAATTTCGAGTACTACTCGGAGGATCCGTTGGTAAGCGGCGAAGCCGCCGCAGCGCTGGTGCAAGGCCTGCAGGATCGTGGCGTTGGAGCATCGGTGAAGCACTTTGCCGTCAACAACCAGGAGTGTAATCGCAATGCTCTGAACGTCAAGGTGGACGAGCGCGCATTGCGCGAGATCTATCTCAAGGGCTTCGAGATCTCCGCACGCAAGGCGCAGCCGTGGACTGTGATGTCCAGCTACAACAAGATCAATGGCAGTTTCGCCTCGGAGAACGGATGGCTGTTGACCGATGTGCTCCGCGACCAGTGGGGCTACCAAGGTCTGGTGATGACCGATTGGTTTGGCGGGCGCGATGCTGTGGCGCAGATGCGTGCAGGCAACGAGTTGTTGATGCCCGGCACCGGATATCAGCGCAAGTCGCTGGTCAAGGCGGTCGCTGAGGGCAAGTTGGACATGGACGTGCTTGATCGCAATGTCGCGCGGGTGCTGGAGCTTGTGTTGCGCAGCCGCGCGTTCAAGCAAGCTCCACACTCCGATGCTCCTGATCTGCGCGCCAATGCAGCGGTCTCGCGGCGAGCAGCTACGCAGGGCATGGTATTGCTCAAGAACGAGATGGCAACGTTGCCGCTTGCCACATCACAACGACTGGCCCTGCTTGGAGAGGCCAGCTACCAGATCATCGCCGGCGGCACCGGTAGCGGCGATGTGAACAAGGGTTATTCCATCAGCTTGGACAGAGGCTTCGAGAACGCTGGTTTCAGCAACGATGCTGCGCTTGGTGAACGCTACGTCCGTCATGTCGCGGAGGAGTTGGCCAAACTGCCGGAGACACCTTGGTATGTGCCAAAAGGGCGGATCCCGCAGCTTGCAGTGGATGTTGCCGAGCTGGAGCGATTGGCGCTGCAGCGCGATGTAGCCGTGGTAACCATCGGCCGCACTTCCGGAGAGGCAACGGACCGCAAGTTGGACGATGACTTCATGCTTACCGCGGTCGAACGCACTTTGCTGGAGAATACCTCGCGCGTGTTCCGCGCCAAGGGCAAGAAGGTGGTGGTGGTGCTGAACATCGGCGGCGTGATCGAGACGGCCAGCTGGAGTAGTTTGGCTGATGCGATCCTGCTGGCGTGGCAGCCGGGACAGGAAGGTGGCAACGCCGTCGCTGATGTGCTGACGGGTAGGGTCAATCCCTCAGGCAAGCTTACGGATACGTTCGCTCTCGCTCTGACCGATTATCCTGCTGCAGCGTCCTTCCCGGGCAAGGTTCTGTTGGGCCCGGACCCAACGGTCAAAACGGGGATCGAGATATTCGACGCAATGCCGCGCGAAGCCGAGGTGGAGTATCGGGATGGCATCTGGGTCGGGTATCGACACTTCGATACGCGCAAGGCTGCAGTGGCGTATCCATTCGGGTTTGGCCTGTCCTACACCAGTTTCGGTTATAGCGATCTGGCGGTGAACCTCGGCGCTGATGGTCAGCTCCGTGCCAGCGTCAAGGTCACCAATACCGGCAAGGTTGCGGGGCGCGAAGTGGCACAGGTTTACGTGAGTGCACCGCAAGGTGCCTTGGAAAAGCCTGCACATGAGCTGCGTGCGTTCGGCAAGACCGGCGAGCTGCAAGCCGGGCAATCGCAGGTACTGCAGTTTGCGATCGCGGGGAAGGACCTGGCATCGTTCGATGCGGGTCGGGGCCGTTGGGTAGCCGATGCGGGCACCTACAGCCTGCGTGTGGGTGCTTCGTCGCGTGATATCCGCGCGCAGGAGACGTTCGAGAAACCGCAAGCCAGCGATTACGCGCCGTGATGGATATAGTCGTTTGAGATGCACAGGCCGGGGCAAGTGTGTTGCTTGCCCCGGCTTTGATCTGGCTAGAGATCCTGCAGGTTGTCCAGCTTGCGCAGCTGCGGCGCTTTCCATGCGGTGACCGCGGCCACGCCTAGTACAGCACAACCGCCGATCACCACGGCCGTCACCAGGCCCAGCAGGCGCGCCATGCTGCCGCCGTAGAACGCACCCAGTTCGTTGGACGAACTGATGAAGATGCCGTTGATCGACGACACCCGGCCACGCATTTCATCCGGTGTCACCAGCTGCATGATGGTCGAGCGCACCACCACCGACACGCCGTCGCAGGCGCCGTAGAACACAAGGATCGCCGCCGACAGCCAGAAGCTCCTGGACAGGCCGAAGGCGATCACGCACAGCCCGAAGCCGGCCACCGCAAACAGCAACACGCGCCCGGCATTGCGCCGCAATGGGTGCCTGGCCAGCCACAGGCCGACCGCGATCGAGCCCAGTGCTGGTGCTGCGCGCAGGATGCCCAGGCCCTCCGGTCCGTAATGCAGGATGTCCTGGATGAAGGCCGGCAGCATCGCCACCACGCCGCCCAGCAGCACCGAGAACATGTCCAGCGCCATTGCGCCAAGCATGATCTGGTTGGACAGCACGAAGCGTGCGCCCTCAGCAATGCTGGCGAAGATTGGTGCGCGGGTCTGCGGCGGTGCGGGTTCGCTGACCTTGAGCGAGGCCAGTGCGACCAGTGCCAGCACTGCCATCGTCGCCGCCACGCCATAGGACAGGCCCTTGCCGCCAACGGCGACCAGTACGCCGCCCAGCGCGGGGCCGATCACCATGCCCATCTGGAACACCACGGTGCCGAAACCGGCACCACGCGCGAACTGCTCACGCTTGAGCACGCGGGCGAACAAGGCGTTGTAGACCGGCGACAGGAAGGCGCGAACCATGCCGGTCAGTGCCACCGCCAGATAGATCGGCCAGACGCCTTTGACCGGTAGCCAGCCGGTGGCGACCGCAACCAGCATCAAGGCGGTGGCGATCAGTCCCAGGCAAGCGGTCATGCCGAGCTTGCGGCGTGGCAGGTGATCCACCAGGTAGCCGGCAAACGGTGCCACGCAGAAGTAGGGCAGCACCTCGGCCAGGCCGATCAGACCCAGTGAGAACGGATTGCGGGTGACTTCGTAGATATGCCAGCCGACAGTGACCGCGACGATCTGGTAGGACAGCATGCCAGCGATGCGGTACAGCAGCAGCTGGACGTAGCCGGGCTGGCGCAACAACTCGGAGATGGAGCCGGTGTTGTTCACTGCTTGGCTTGGGCGGTATCGCGGATGAAGGCCAGCATCGCGGCAAGGCCGTTGCTGCGGGTCGGCGACAGGTGCTTGGCCAGGCCAATGGCGGACACATAGTCCGGACCGGTGGCGAGGATCTCAGCGGCCGAGCGGCCCGAGTACACGCGTAGCGCCAGATAGATCAGGCCCGAGACAATCGCCGAGTCGCTGATCGCATGGAACACCAGCTTGTCGGCGTCGCCTTCGGGCACGATCCAGACCATGGACTGGCAGCCGAGCAGGCGGTGTTCTTCGGTCTTCCATTCCTCCGGGAAGGTGGGCAGCTTGCGGCCGAGGTCGATCAGGTACTGGTAGCGCTCGGACCAGTCACCGAAAAAGGAAAACTCCTCGGCGATGGCGGCCTGTGCTTCGGCGGAGGTGGGTTCGAGCGGGAAGGGGGAGTTGATCATCGTTGGTCCTGTGCTTGGCCGGTCGCCTTGGTGGCGAGGGGCTTGGAGTGGGCTGGGGCGCTGTTGCCCTCACCCCAACCCCTCTCCCGGTGGGAGAGGGGCTCAGTGCGCCGCGAGCGGGCGCTATATGTGCAATTGCAGCTTTCGCTTAAGACCCTCTCCCGTTCACGGGAGAGGGGTTGGGGTGAGGGCAAGCCTTATCCGCGCTTCCAGCGCACACCCTGCGGCGTGTCTTCCAGCACGATGTTCTCCGCAGCCAACTGGTCGCGGATGGCATCGGCACGGGCGAAATCGCGCGCCTGCTTGGCGGCAATGCGCTCGTCGATCAGCGCCTGGATGCGCGCATCGTCACCGGCTTCAGCGCCACGACCGAACCATTCGGCCGGCGCCTGCTGCAGCAGGCCAAGCGCCAGGCCTGCGCCCAGCAGCTCGCGCTTCAGGCGCGTCCTGTCCTCGACAGACTCCGCCTTGCGCGCTTCGCTGGCAATGCGTGCAACTTCAGCCAGCGCCAGCGGGGTGTTGAGGTCATCGTCCAGTGCCGCTTCGACACCGGTCGGGATAACACCCTCAGCGCTGACATCAACCAGGTCACGCAAGGTGCCGTACAACCGGTCCAGGGTGCGCACCGACTGCTCGATCAGCGCGTCGGACCACTCCAGCGGCTGCCGGTAATGCGCCGACAGCAGCGCATAGCGCAGCGCTTCCGGCGGGTGCTGGCGAACCAGGTCGTGCACGCGCTCGATGTTGCCGATCGACTTGCTCATCTTGGTGCCGCCGAAGTTGAGCATGCCGTTGTGCAGCCAGAAGCGGGCGAAGGTCTGGCCGCCGTGGGCGCACACGCTCTGTGCGATCTCGTTCTCGTGGTGCGGGAACTGCAGGTCGACGCCGCCGGCGTGGATGTCGATGGTCGGGCCCAGATGCGCCGCGGCCATCGCCGAGCACTCGATATGCCAGCCGGGGCGGCCACGGCCCCAGGGCGATTCCCAGCCCGGCAGGTCGTCGCTGGAGGGCTTCCACAGCACGAAGTCGCCAGCATCACGCTTGTAAGGTGCCACCTCGACGCGGGCGCCGGCCAGCATTTCTTCCGGGTCGCGGCGCGAGAGCTTGCCGTAGTCGGCGAAGCTGCTGACCGAGAACAGTACATGGCCCTCGGCGGCGTAAGCGTGTTCGGTGCTGATCAGCTGCTCGATCATGGCGATGATCTGCGTCATATGCGCGGTGGCTTCCGGCTCGATCTCCGGCGGGGCCACGCCGAGAGCGGCCATGTCTTCACGGTAGGCGGCGGCAAAACGGTCGGTGATGGCCGAGATCGGCACCCCCTGGTCCTTGGCCGCGGCGTTGATCTTGTCGTCAACGTCGGTGATGTTGCGCGCGTAGCGCAGTTTTCCGTAACGGCGACGCAGCAGGTCGGCCAGCACCCCGAATACCACCGGGCCGCGCGCATTGCCGATATGTACATAGTTGTAGACCGTGGGGCCGCACACATACATGGTGGGGGCGGCGGGGTCGAGCGGAGCAAACGGCTCCAGCTGCCGCGTCAGGTTGTTGTGCAGGCGCAGGGTCATGGCAATCCGGGGGTAAACGAACCCGCCAATTCTAGCGGTCCGGGCCGGGTCGGGCATCCCCGGGCTGGGCAATACGCGTACGGATGGGTAATGTTCAGGCCCGGGGCAGCTGTGCTGCCTACACTAGTACCCGTCACCCGCGCCCTGTTCCTGCCGATATCTTGATGAAACCTGCTCCATTGCTGTCGACGATCTGCCTGTTGGCTGGTGCCGCCGTGCCCGCGCTTGCGCAGGAACCGGAGCAGCGCAATCGGGTGGTGATCATGGAAAACGTGCGCTATGACTATGCGCAGGTGCTCAATGTCGAGCCGGTATTCCAGACCCTGCGCGCAAGTCGTACCGAGGAGCACTGCGAGCCGGTGTCGACCCGGACGCTGGCGCCGGTGCAGGTGAAGGGCGAGGAAGACAAGGGCGGTTTCCGGCGCTTCTGGGACTCGGTGCGTGGCATTTTCAGCCAGCACGAAGGGCAGGCCCAGGAAGAAGAGATGGCGCTCGCCCCCCAGGGGTCAGGTGGTTCTCCCGCGCTGCTGACTCCGGAATGCAAGATCGTCGAGGTCGGGCGTGAGTTCCGCCGGCCTATCGCCTATGACGTGGATTACGTCTACAAGGGCATCAAATTCCGTTCGCGGCTGCCGGAAGACCCCGGTAACCGGCTCAAGCTGCGGGTGTCCATCACCCCGGATATCGGCCAGGCACCGCCTGCCGCAAACAGCGTTCCGTGATGTTGCACCGCGCCACTTGCGCCGGCCTGACCTGCGTGCGAGTATGCGCGACGATGAAAGCAACCAGCTTCCAGCACGAAACCAGCACCGCCCGGATGGCCACCGGCATGACCTCGCGTGCCCGCCGACCGGAATCCCACATATTCGCTGGGTGACCGGAGCTTCGTGCTGTCCGTTCTGAAAACCCAGCCCAGGCTGGGTTTTTTCGTTTCTGGTTCGGCAAAAGTTACAAACGCAATGAGCCGCGCGCATGCGCATCCGCCCACCGGCGACGGTGGTTTTCCGCAACAAAGGAAGGATCGATGTCTCTGAAGCACTTTTTGAACACCCAGGACTGGAGCCGCGCCGAGCTCGACGCGCTGCTCACCCAGGCGTCGTTGTTCAAGCAGAACAAGCTGGGTGATGACCTG
Organism: Stenotrophomonas sp. STEN038; assembly: GCF_056759895.1. NCBI lineage: Bacteria > Pseudomonadati > Pseudomonadota > Gammaproteobacteria > Lysobacterales > Lysobacteraceae > Stenotrophomonas > Stenotrophomonas sp. STEN038. The sequence goes on along the minus strand of NZ_JBRRDW010000021.1, from coordinate 36,763 downwards.
AAGGGCAAGTCGATCGCCCTGGTGTTCTTCAACCCGTCCATGCGTACCCGCACCAGCTTCGAGCTGGGCGCGTTCCAACTGGGCGGCCACGCGGTGGTGCTGCAGCCGGGCAAGGATGCATGGCCGATCGAGTTCAATCTCGGTACGGTGATGGACGGTGATACCGAAGAACACATCGCCGAAGTGGCCAAGGTGCTGGGCCGTTACGTCGACCTGATCGGTGTGCGCGCCTTCCCGAAGTTCGTCGATTGGAGCAAGGACCGCGAAGACCAGGTGCTCAAGAGCTTCGCCAAGTATTCGCCGGTGCCGGTCATCAACATGGAGACCATCACCCATCCGTGCCAGGAGCTGGCGCACATCCTGGCGCTGCAGGAGCATTTCGGCACCAGCGACCTGCGCGGCAAGAAGTACGTGCTGACCTGGACCTACCATCCCAAGCCGCTGAACACCGCGGTGGCCAACTCGGCACTGACCATCGCCACCCGCATGGGCATGGACGTGACCCTGTTGTGCCCGACCCCGGATTACATCCTCGACGAGCGCTACATGGGCTGGGCCGAGCAGAACGTGGCCGAGAGCGGTGGTTCGCTGCAGGTCAGCCACGACATCCAGAGCGCCTACGCAGGCGCCGATGTTGTGTATGCCAAGAGCTGGGGCGCGCTGCCGTTCTTCGGCAACTGGGAGCCTGAAAAGCCGATCCGTGACCAGTACCAGCACTTCATCGTCGACGAAGCCAAGATGGCACTGACCAACAACGGCGTGTTCAGCCACTGCCTGCCGCTGCGCCGCAACGTCAAGGCCACCGACGGCGTGATGGATTCGCCGCAATGTATTGCAATCAACGAAGCCGAGAATCGCCTGCACGTGCAGAAGGCGATCATGGCGGCAGTGATCGGCAAGTAATGCTCGAAGCCCCTCTCCCGCATGCGGGAGAGGGGTTGGGGTGAGGGCAGCTCCTCGCTCCACGTGTCACCTCAACTTCATTACCCCCTCCCCAACCCCTCCCCCGGCGGGGAGGGGCTCAAGAACCACAGCAGAGATTCCTTCCCCATGAGCAAAGACATCGTCCTCGCCTTCTCCGGCGGCCTCGACACCAGCTTCTGCGTGCCTTACCTGCAGGAACGTGGTTACAACGTGCACACCGTGTTCGCCGACACCGGCGGCGTGGATGCCGACGAGCGTGATTTCATCGAAAAGCGTGCGGCCGAGCTGGGCGTTACCAGCCACGTCACCGTCGATGGCGGCCCGGCCATCTGGAATGGCTTCGTCAAGCCGTTCGTGTGGGCAGGCGAGGGCTACCAGGGCCAGTATCCGCTGCTGGTGTCCGACCGCTACCTGATCGTCGATGCCGCGCTCAAGCGCGCCGCCGAGCTGGGCACCAACATCATCGCCCACGGCTGCACCGGCATGGGCAACGACCAGGTGCGTTTCGACCTGGCGGTGAAGGCACTGGGCGACTACCAGATTGTCGCGCCGATCCGTGAAATCCAGAAGGAACACACCCAGACCCGTGCCTACGAGCAGAAGTACCTGGAAGCGCGTGGTTTCGGCGTGCGGGCCAAGCAGCAGGCCTACACCATCAACGAGAACCTGCTGGGCCTGACCATGTCCGGCGGCGAGATCGACAAGTGGGAAGCCCCGGGCGAGGGCGCACGTGGCTGGTGCGCACCGCGCAGCGCCTGGCCGATCGAGCCGCTGACCGTGACCCTGAAGTTCGTCGAAGGCGAAGCGGTTGCGCTGGACGGCAAGGAACTGCCGGGCGAGCAGATCCTTGCCAAGCTCAACAAGCTGTTCGCGCAGTATGGCGTTGGCCGTGGCGTTTACACCGGTGACACCGTGATCGGCCTGAAGGGCCGCATCGTGTTCGAAGCACCGGGCCTGGTCTCGCTGCTGGCCGCGCACCGCGCGCTGGAAGACACCGTGCTGACCAAGCAGCAGAACCGCTTCAAGCCGGAAGTCGCGCGCAAGTGGGTGGAGCTGGTGTACGAAGGCTTCTACCACGACCCACTCAAGACCGACATCGAAGCCTTCCTGAAGGCCTCGCAGGCCAAGGTGACCGGTGAAGTAGTGCTGGAAACCCGCGGTGGCCGCGTTGATGCGGTGGCAGTGCGTTCGGAGCACATCCTCAATGCCAAGGGCGCGACCTACGCGCAGTCGGCGGACTGGGGCGTGGAAGAAGCCGAAGGCTTCATCAAGCTGTTTGGCATGAGCTCCACGCTGTACGCGCAGGTAAACCGCTAAGCGCACGACGCTCGCCGCTTGAAGCCCCTCTCCCGTTTACGGGAGAGGGGTTGGGGTGAGGGGAGCTTTTGCTTCTGCTGTCGCTCTGCTTTCAAAGCAAACCCCGGCAAATCAAAAGCTCCCCCATCCGCCCTCCGGGCACCTTCTCCCGCACGCGGGAGAAGGGATGCTCCCCCGATCATTGCTGTGATGACCTGCCTGCCACCATGACCAAGCTGCTCCAATCCACCCTCGATCACCTGGAAAAGCTGGTGTCCTACGACACCCGCAACCCGCCGCGTGCCATCACCACCGGTGGCATCTTTGATTACCTGCGCGACAACCTGCCGGGCTTCAATGTCGAGGTGATCGATCACGGGGCCGGTGCGGTCAGCTTCTACGCGGTACGTGGCAAGCCGAAATACCTGTTCAACGTGCATCTGGATACCGTGCCGGATTCCCCGCACTGGTCGGCTGATCCGCACGTGATGCGCCGCCTCGATGACCGCGTTGTCGGCCTCGGCGTCTGCGACATCAAGGGCGCTGCCGCCGCACTGGTTGCAGCCGCCAACCTGACCGACGGCGATGCTGCCTTCCTGTTCTCCAGTGACGAAGAAGCCAATGATCCGCGTTGCATCGCCGCCTTCCTGGCGCGTGGCATCGCCTATGAAGCGGTGATCGTTGCCGAGCCGACCATGAGCGAAGCGGTACTCGCGCACCGTGGCATCAGCTCGGTGCTGATGAAGTTCCAGGGCCGCGCCGGCCATGCCTCAGGCAAGCAGGACCCGTCCGCCAGTGCCTTGCATCAGGCAATGCGCTGGGGCGGCAAGGCGCTTGAGCATGTCGAGTCGCTGGCGCATGCGCGCTTTGGTGGCCTGACCGGCCTGCGCTTCAACATCGGCCGCGTCGAAGGTGGCATCAAGGCCAATATGATCGCGCCCGAGGCCGAGCTGCGCTTTGGCTTCCGGCCGTTGCCGTCGATGGATATCGACGCGCTGCTCGGCACCTTTGCCGGCTTCGCCGAGCCGCAGGCCGCGCATTTCGAAGAAACCTTCCGTGGCCCCAGCCTGCCATCTGGTGATATCGCCCGCGCCGAGGAGCGTCGCCTGGCTGCGCGTGACATCGCTGACGAACTTGGCTTGCCAATCGGCAATGCGGTGGATTTCTGGACCGAGGCCTCGCTGTTCTCGGCCGGTGGTTACACAACCATGGTGTATGGCCCCGGCGATATCGCCCAGGCCCACACCGCCGATGAATTCGTCACGCTGGAGCAGTTGCAGCGCTACGCCGAGTCGGTGCTGCAGATCCTGCAACGCGGCGCCTGAGCCGCTCGTGGCCCGGCGGCTTGCCGCCGGCTCCTTTCCGCGACCTTCAAGGTCGCCATGTAGATACAAGCAATGTCCCCAGCCATGCAGCCGCACCGCCAGACCCGCCAGACCATCGTCCGCCTGCTTTCGAGCATGGCCAGTGCGAAGGAAATCAGCCAGTACCTCAAGCGCTTTTCGCAGCTTGATGCCAAGCGCTTTGCCGTGGTCAAGGTCGGTGGCGCAGTGCTGCGCGACGACCTGGAAGCGCTGACCTCGTCGCTGTCGTTCCTGCAGGAAGTGGGCCTGACCCCGATCGTGCTGCACGGTGCCGGCCCACAGCTGGATGCCGAGCTGTCGGCTGCCGGCATCGAGAAGAAGACCATTGATGGCCTGCGCGTGACCTCGCCGGAAGCGCTGGCGATCGTGCGCAAGGTGTTCCAGCAGTCCAACCTCAAGCTGGTCGAAGCACTGCAGCAGAACGGTGCGCGTGCTACCTCGATCACCGGTGGTGTGTTCGAGGCCGAATACCTGGACGTGGACACCTACGGTCTGGTCGGCGAAGTAAAGAAGGTCAATCTGGCGCCGATCGAAGCCAGTCTGCGCGCCGGTTCGATCCCGGTGATCACCAGCCTGGGCGAAACCCCGAGCGGGCAGATCCTCAACGTCAACGCCGACTTCGCTGCCAATGAGCTGGTGCAGGAGCTGCAGCCGTACAAGATCATCTTCCTGACCGGCACCGGCGGCCTGCTCGATGAAGAAGGCAAGCTGATCGACTCGATCAACCTGTCCACCGAATACGAGCAGCTGATGCAGCAGCCGTGGATCCATGGCGGCATGCGGGTCAAGATCGAGCAGATCAAGGACCTGCTCGATCGTTTGCCGGAAGAGTCCTCGGTGTCGATCACGCGCCCGGCCGATCTGGCCAAGGAACTGTTCACCCACAAGGGTTCCGGCACGCTGGTACGCCGTGGGGAAAAGGTGCTGAAGGCCACGTCGTGGGATCAGCTGGACACCGCGCGGTTGAAGTCACTGATCGAATCGAGTTTCGGCCGGACGCTGGTGCCTGACTACTTCGAGAAGACCAAGTTGCTGCGCGCCTATGTCAGTGAGAACTATCGCACTGCGGTGGTGCTGACCGATGAAGCCGAGGGCGTGTACCTGGACAAGTTCGCCGTGCTCGACGACGCCCAGGGCGAAGGCCTTGGCCGCGCGGTGTGGAACGTGATGCTGGAAGAAACCCCGCAGCTGTTCTGGCGCTCGCGCAACGGCAACCCGGTCAATCATTTCTATTACTCCGAGTCCGATGGCTGCTACAAGCTGGACTACTGGAAAGTGTTCTGGTTCGGCGCCGCCGACTTCGACAGCATCAAGGGCTACGTCGCGCATTGCGGTGAGCGCAAGCCGAGCCTGCAAGGGTGAGTATGGACCTTGCCACCGCCGGGCACTGGAGCCAGGTGCCGACCCTGAAGGGCCGGCATGTGACGCTGGAGCCACTGCAGCTTGAGCACGTGCCTGCGCTGCAGCGTGCCTTGGGCGAGGGCGAGTTGTCGCGCTGCTGGTACACCAATGTACCCACGCCGGAACGCGCTGGCCATTACATCGTCGCTGCGCTGGAAGCACAGGCGCAGGGCAGGGTGCTCGCGTTCGTGGTCAAGGATGCCAGTGGCGAGGTTGTTGGCAGCACCCGCTACTACGCGCTTGAAGCCGACGTGCCGCGTTTGAACATCGGCTACACCTGGTACCACCCGCGTGTACAACGCAGCGGGCTGAACACCGAGGCCAAGCTGCTGTTGCTGCGGCATGCGTTTGAAACCCTGGGTTGCATCAGCGTGGGCTTCGAGACCAGCTGGTTCAATCACGCCTCGCGCACCGCCATTGCCCGCCTTGGCGCAAAGCAGGATGGCGTATTGCGCAGCCACAAGCGTCACGCCGACGGATCGCGCCGCGATACCGTGGTGTTCTCCATCATCGATACGGAGTGGCCGGCGGTGAAAACCCACCTGCAATTCCTTCTGGATTCGCATTCATGACTGACAACAAATTCTCGGTAGGTATCGTTGGCGCGCGTGGTTATACCGGCGCCGAGTTGATCCGCCTGCTGTCCTCACACCCGCGCATCGCGCTGGCCTTCGTGTCCTCGCGTGAGCTGGCCGGGCAGCGCGTGGCTGACCACAATGATGCTTACAACGGCGAGCTGCGTTACGAAAGCCTGGACCCGGAGGCGGTCGCCGCCAAGGGCGTGGATGCAGTGGTGCTGGCACTGCCCAACGGCAAAGGCGAGCCCTTCGTGGCCGCACTGGATACAGCTGCACCAGATACCGTGATCGTTGATCTGTCGGCTGACTATCGTTTCGACAACAACTGGTATTACGGTCTGCCGGAGTTGACCCGAGCCCGTTATGCCGGGCAGAAGCGGATCAGCAACCCGGGCTGCTACGCCACCGCAATGCAGCTGGCGATCGCGCCGCTGCTGAGCCAGCTGGCTGGCCCGCCGACCTGCTTTGGTGTGTCTGGCTGGTCTGGCGCTGGCACCACACCGTCGGACAAGAACAACCCCGAGCTGCTGCGCGACAACCTGATGCCTTACGCGCTGACCAATCACGTGCATGAGCGCGAGGTGTCGACCCAGCTTGGCGTACCGGTGGAGTTCATGCCGCATGTCGCGCCGCATTTCCGCGGCATCACCATGACCGTCAATCTGTGGCTGCAGCAGCCGCGCAGTCGCGAAGAGATCGTCGCGTTGTACCAGCAGCGCTATGCCAACGAGCCACTGATCGACGTGGTCGATGATGCGCCGTGGGTCAGCCGTATTGCCGGCAAGCACGGTGTGCAGATTGGTGGCTTCACCATGGCGCCGGGCAACAAACGCGTGGTGGTGGTGGCGACCATCGACAACCTGCTCAAGGGTGCGGCTACGCAGGCACTGCAGAACCTCAACCGGGCGTTGGGGCTGGACGAGCTGATGGCGGTTCCTTATTGATTTTTGGTGGAGTGGCGGCTGAGAGGTTGCCAGCTTCGCGGCTTACGCCGCTCCTACAAAGCTGCACTTATAGAGATCGACATGACTAATTTGCTTTGGCAGAAACCCGGCGTTGCGGTTGATGCGAAGATCCAGACCTTCCTGGCCGGTGACGACGTCATCCTGGACCGTGAGTTCTTCCTGCACGACATCCAGGCCAGCACCGCACATGCCGAAGGCCTGCAGCATATCGGCATCCTCAGTGAGGATGAACAGGCTGCGCTGAAGCGTGAGCTGGCGATTCTGGCCGAGGATTTCCGCAGTGGCGCATTCGTGCTGGACGAGCAGTACGAAGATTGCCACTCGGCCATCGAAGCACGACTGACCGAGCGCCTGGGTGATGCTGGACGCAAGATCCACACCGGCCGCAGCCGCAACGACCAGATCCTGGTCGCTACCCGCCTGTGGTTGAAGGACAAGCTGGAGCGTGTGGCGCAGATCAGTACCGAGGTCGCCAAGGTTGCCTTGGACCGCGCGGCTGCCGAGCAGCTGCAGCCGTTGCCGGGCTATACCCACATCCAGCGCGCCGTGGTGTCCTCGGCGGGCATGTGGTGGGCCGGCTGGGCTGAAGCCTTCATCGACAACGCCATCCGTGCCCGTGACACGCGTGCGCTGATCGACACCAATCCGCTGGGTACGGCCGCCGGTTACGGCGTCAACCTGCCGCTGGATCGTGAGCACACCACGGCAGCGCTCGGATTCTCGCGGATGCAGATCAGCCCGATCTACGCGCAGCTCTCGCGCGGCAAGTTCGAACTGGCTGCGTTGGAGGCGCTGGGCGGTGCGACGCTGGACCTGCGTCGTATCGCGTGGGATCTGTCGCTGTTCACTACCGGTGAGTTCGCCTTCGTCGCATTGCCGGCGCAGTACACCACCGGCAGTTCAATCATGCCGAACAAGCGCAATCCGGACGTGATCGAGTTGATGCGCGCGACCCATGCCAGCATCGCCGCCGCGCGCACCGAGATCGAGCAGCTGCTGTCGCTGCCATCCGGTTACCAGCGCGACCTGCAGAACTCCAAGGGCGCGATCGTGCACGGTTTTGGCCGTGGTCTGGCAGCGCTGGAGTTGTTGCCGGCCTTGTTGTCGAATCTGGATTGGCGCGATGACAACATTCGCGCTGCGATTGATTCGGGTATGTATGCGACCGACGTTGCGGTGGAGGCTGCGGTGGCGGGCGTGCCGTTCCGGGACGCCTACAAGGCGGCAGCAGAGGCAGCGGATACGGCGGGGCAGGGGCGTACGCCTGAGGGCAGTTTGGCTGCGCGCGTGTCGCCTGGTGCTGCGGCGGATCTGCGACTGGAAGAGCTCAGTGCGCGTTGGAGCGCGTTGCGGGACTGATGATTTGATGCGGGCGCCGAAAGGCGCCCGTATTGGTTTAGGTTTGGCTTTGCTTTGGCTTTGCTTTGGCTTTGGTGTTGGCCGTTGCTGTTGCTGTTGCTGTTGCTGTCGCTGCTGCCGTGGCCGTAGCCGTAGCCGTAGCCGTGGCTCCGGCTCCGGCTCCGGCTGTCCCTTCTCCCGCTTGCGGGAGAAGGTGCCCGAAGGGCGGATGAGGGGGCTTTTGACTTTGGCTAGCTAGAAGCTTCCCCTCACCCCAACCCCTCTCCCGCAGGCGGGAGAGGGGCTTAAGCAACAGCCAAAGCAACAGCCAAATCCAAGACCACAGCCACAGCAAGTTCCAAGCGAAAGCAATCGCACCAACGTCCGCTTCGGCGTGGTGTCATACGCAGAAAAAGGAGAATTCAATGAAGCTCTACCTGGTACTGGCAATGCGCAAACCGTCATTCGACGATGCAGTGATTGCTCCACACATGGCTTTCCTCGACGCACTCGTTGCGAAAGATCAACTGCACCTGACAGGCGGTTTCAGCGACGGCACCGGCGGCGCTTATGTGCTGAAGAACATCGAAACACTCGAAGCTGCCAAAGCGATTGTCGCCACCGACCCCCTGGCCATCCAGGACAGCTCTGAGCTGACCATCCACGAGTGGAATACGCGCTGACCCATGATCCAGACTTCGTTCTCGCCGTTCACCGAGCAAGCACTGCCGCAGTGGCGCCGCGCCGTCCTCAAGGTAGGCAGCAGCTTGCTGGCCGCCGACGGTGGTGGGCTGACTCCGCGCTTCGCGCTCGGTCTGGCGCAGTTTGTTTCGGCCAATGTGCTGGCTGGTCGCGAAGTAGTGATTGTCTCTTCCGGCGCAGTCGCCGCCGGGCGTGCCATCGTACCCAAGGCTGCAGAGGCGGGGGCGGCAATGGCAGCGCGGCAAGCACTGGCCGCGTTGGGCCAGGCGCAGCTGATCGGGCTGTGGCAGCGTTTCTTCGAACGCCCAGTGGCGCAGGTGCTGCTCACCCACGACGACCTGCGCAATCGCCGCCGTTACCTCAACGCGCGCGCAACGCTCAACGAACTGCTGGCGCTCGGTGCGCTGCCGGTCATCAACGAGAACGACACCGTGTCGGTGGATGAGCTCAAGCTGGGGGACAACGACAATCTTGCCGCCATCGTCGCGGCTTTGGTCGATGCCGACGCGTTGTTCATCGCCACCGACATCGATGGCCTGTACACCGCTGATCCGCGCAGTAATCCCGGTGCGCAACCGATCAACGAAGTTACTGAGCTGACCGCGGAAATATTGGCGATGGCCGGTGGCAGCGGTAGCGCAGTTGGCACTGGCGGCATGCACACCAAGCTGCAGGCCGCCGCCAAGGCTGGCGCCGCTGGCATCGATACCTTCCTGTTCAATGGCCGCAGTGGCGATGTAGTGCGTGGGCTGGCGCAGGGGAGGCTGCACGGTACCCGCCTGCACGCCGGGCAGTCACGTATCGCTGCGCGCAAGTATTGGCTGAAGCATGCGCCGCTTGAGCCGGGCGCGATCCTGATCGATGCCGGCGCGGCGCGCGCATTGCGCGACAAGGGCGCCTCGTTGCTGCCCGGTGGCGTGGTGGGCGCGGAAGGCGAGTTCCGTCGTGGCGACATGGTGGAAGTGCGGTTGTTCGATCCGCAGGGGCAACAGCGCGTGGCTCGTGGCGTCAGTCAGTATTCCGCCCTCGATATCCGCCGTATCAGCCAGCACCACACCAGCGAGATTGAATCCATCCTTGGCTACAACTACGGCGACAACGTGGTCCATCGTGACGACCTGGTGTTGCTGTGAGTTTTCCCTTGATCATCGGCAGGACAGAACATGAGTGATATCCGCACCCTTGCATTGCAATGCCGCGATGCCGCGCAGCAGCTGGGCCTGCTTTCCAGTTCCGCCCGCAGCGCGCTGTTGAAATCGATGGCCGCTGCGTTGGAAACCGATGCTGGCAGCATTCTTGCGGCGAACGCACGCGATCTGCAGGCCGCACGCGAGAAGGGCGTTGGTTCGGCAATGCTGGATCGTTTAGCGTTGAATCCAGAGCGCCTGCTCGGTGTCGCCGATGCGCTACGCGAAGTCGCCGCCTTGCCGGATCCGGTGGGCGAAGTTACCCGCGACTACGACCGGCCCAATGGCATACGCGTGCAGAAGGTGCGGGTGCCACTGGGCGTGATCGCGATGATCTACGAGGCGCGGCCGAACGTGACTGCCGATGCCGCAGCGCTGTGCATCAAGGCCGGCAATGGCGTGATCCTGCGCGGTGGCTCCGAGGCCATCCATTCCAACACGGCGATTGCTGCCAGTCTCAAGCGCGCATTGCGCCAGGCAAATTTGCCGGATGCGGCACTCACGCTGGTTGAAGACCTGCGCCGCGAGACCATGCTGGAGCTGCTGCAGCTCAACGACATCATCGATCTGGCGATTCCGCGTGGCGGCGAAGGCCTGATCCGCTTCGTTGCCGAGCATGCGCGCGTACCGGTGATCAAACACTACAAGGGCGTCTGCCATCTGTTTGTCGATGACAGCGCCGATCTGCAGCTGGCTGTGGACTTGCTGGTCGACGGCAAGGCTTCGCGCCCTTCAGCCTGCAATTCGCTGGAGACGCTGCTGGTACATGAGGCGATCGCGGCGCAGTTCCTGCCGCTGGCGGCCACAGCGCTGCGCGAGCGGGGCGTTGAGCTGCGTGGTGATGCAGCGACCCAGGCCTTGCTTGCGGACGTCGTGCCGGCAACGGGAGAGGACTACGCCGCTGAATACCTGGATCTGATTCTCGCGATCCGGGTCGTGCCGGGCATGGCTGCGGCCATCGCCCATATCCAGACCTTCACCTCCGATCACACCGAAGTCATCGCCACCGGAAATCCAGTGCATGGCGAAGCCTTCGTGCGTGCATTGCGTTCGGCAGTGGTGATGGTCAATGCCTCTTCACGCTTCTCCGATGGCGGCGAGCTGGGCCTGGGTGCGGAGATCGGCATTTCCACCACGCGCCTGCATTCCTATGGACCGATGGGTCTGGAAGCGTTGACTGTGGAGCGCTTCGTGGTGCGCGGTGAGGGCCAGGTAAGGCATCCGCTGAAGTAGTTGTGGCAAGCAAGCGCTGTGGCCCGGGTAGGTCGCGAAGCGCCCGTAGCTTGGGTGTGCACAAAGCTCCAGGACTTCGAATGCCGTCAGCCTCGCGGCTTACGCCGCTCCCACAACACGCGGTAATCCGCCGGTGCCGGGCTACGTTGCTTGCGCGAATACGAAGAAGCCGCCGATTCACATCGGCGGCTTTTCTGCATCAATCGCGGCTTACTTCCAGTGATCTTCCAGCTGCTGCGGTTTGCAGGCAAACCACGCGCCGGTCAGCAATACGCCTGAGCAGCAGGCGAGGAAGGCAAACGACCATGCCCAGCCGTCGGTCATGCCATGCAGCCAGCCGAACAGCAGCGGGCCCAGGCTGGCCAGGCTGTAGCCCACGCCCTGCATGAAGCCGGATAGCGCCGCAGAACCCGCCTGGCTGCGGGTGCGAAGATTGATCAGGGTCAGGCCGAGCGGGAAGGTTGACGGGCCAAGACCGGCGATGACCGCCCATAGCAGCGGTGCGCTCATCGGTGCCCACAACAGGCCAGCGAAGGCAATCATGTTCAACACGAACACCATCACCGCAATCGGGAAGGGGTTGCGCATGCGCACCGCCAATGCTGGCACCAGCAGCGAGGGCAGCAGGCCGATGGCCGAGTACACCGCAACCATCACGCCGCCGAAGGATTCGCTGGCACCGGCTTCCACCATCACCTTCGGCAACCAGGTGAACAGGGAATAGGTGCCCAGCGAGGTCATGCCGAACATCAGCGCCATGCCCCAACCCAGTTGCGTTTTCCAGACGCGACCGGCGGCATGTTCGGTGCTGGTGGTGGTTGTTTCCGCACGCGGTGCATTGCGTGCCAGCAGGATCCACGGCAACAACGCAGCTACCGACAACAGCGACCACATGCCCAGCGAGATGCGCCAGTCGAACTGATCGGCCACCGGTACCGCCAGCAATGCAGGCACCATCGTGCCGGCCTGCAACACGGAGATGTAAATGGTGCTCAGCGTGCCCACGCGGTCGGCGAAGTAGCGCTTCACCAGTGGCGGCACCACCACATTGCCCATGCCCATGCCGGCCAGCGCGACTGCCGAACCGAGCAGCAACATGCCGACATCGTTGGCGAAGGCGCGCAGCAGCAGGCCGATGGTAGCCAGCACCATGGTCAGCACGGCGGTGCGTTCCAGGCCGATGGCGCGGGTGATGCGTGGCGTGGCGAGGCCGAACACGGCAAAGGCGGCGGTCGGCATCATGCCGAGCACGCCGGTCATGGTGCTGCCGAAATCGAACACGTGGCCCAGCCGGTCCAGCAACGGGGTCAGCGAGGTGACGGCGCTGCGAAGGTTGGCGGCGACTAGGACGATGGCGGCAAACGCCAGCAGGCGGCCCTTGAGCAGGGGGGGCCGGATGAGGGACTGGGCGGGCGTGGACATTGCTTACTCCGACGCGGTGGGTGGCGGCGTTTGAAACCCACCAAAAACAAAAGCCGACCAGAGGCCGGCTTTTGTCAAATTGGTCGGGGAGACAGGATTCGAACCTGCGACCTCTACGTCCCGAACGTAGCGCTCTACCAGACTGAGCTACACCCCGAAGGAGCCGCCTATGATAGCGGTGAACCTCGTACCCTGCAAGTTCTTTTGTTCAGCCAGCGCTGCCTGCAAGGCGTGGTGCGTTGGCTGCCGGTAACTGTGTACCGCCGAATAAAAAGCCTGGACAACGTTGCCGTTATTCCAGGCTTTTGTTCCGACCCTTTGGTCGGGGAGACAGGATTCGAACCTGCGACCTCTACGTCCCGAACGTAGCGCTCTACCAGACTGAGCTACACCCCGCGAAGGGAGCCGGAAAGATACGCTCAGTCCGGCGTTTTGGCAATACCTTCACGCAGTTTTTCAGCGCTTTGCATCGATCTTGTTTGCTTCGCGCGCTTCAAACCACATGCCGTTGAGGATAGCGACCGTCGCAGCGAGGCCTGCACCCAGAATCCAAGCGAAATACCACATGAGTTGTCTCCTTGATGTTGTCGTTGCGAATCAGTAGGCGTTCGGGTTTTCACCCATCTCTTCCAGCGTGGTCTTGCCCTTCATCACGCGGTACACCCAGGTGGTGTAGGCAATGATGATCGGCAGGAAGATCACGGTGGCCAGCAGCATCACCCACAGCGTCAGGTGGCTGGAGGAGCCGTCCCACACCGTCAGGCTGGAGCCCGGCTGGGTGGAGGAGGGCAGCAGGAACGGGAAGATCGCAAAGCCAACGGTGAGGATGATGCCGGCGATGGAAGCGCCCGAGGCGAGGAAGGCGAGGCCACCACGACGCTTGCGCAGCAGGACCGCACTGGCCAGTGCCCCAAGCAGACCCACCACCGGCGCCAGGATCGTGGCCGGCATGGTGCTGTAATTGTGCAGCCAGCCGCCAGCGGCGGAGAACTCGGCGGTCTTCAGCAGCGGATTGCTGGCACCGTCGGTCACCACTTGCGAGGTGATCTGGTAACCCGGCAGGCCGAAGGCAACCCAGGCACCGGCAAGGGCGAACAGCACGAACGAGGCAATGGCGGCGATGCTGCCGATCTTTGCCGAACGCTCAGCGACCGGGCCGCTGGTCTTGAGCACCAGCATGGCGGCACCGTGCGATACCAGCATCGCCACGCTGACCAGACCAGCCAGCAGCGCAAACGGGGTCAACAGGCCGAGCAGGTTGCCGGTGTAGAACACGCGCTGGGTGTCGTCGAAGTGGTACGGCACACCCAGCAGTACGTTGCCAACCGCCACGCCCATGATCAGCGCCGGGATGAAGCCGCCGACAAACAGCGCCTTGTCCCAGTTGTTGCGCCAGCGTTGGGTCGGCATCTTGCTGCGGTACTTGAAACCGACCGGGCGCAGGATCAGTGCGAACAGGATCAGGAACATCGCCAGGTAGAAGCCGGAGAAGCTCACCGCATACAGCGGTGGCCAGGCGGCGAAGATCGCGCCGCCACCGAGCACCAGCCACACCTGGTTGCCTTCCCATACCGGGCCGATGGTGTTGATCACCAAACGGCGCTCTTCATCGGTCTTGGCCACGAACGGCAGCAGGGTGCCAACGCCAAGGTCGAAGCCGTCCATTACCGCGAAGCCGATCAGCAGGATGCCCAGCAGCAACCACCAGATCACGCGTAGCGTCGTGTAGTCCAGAAGAATGAATTCCATGAGTGTTCTCCTGCCTTATGCCTGGCCGTTGCCAGAGGTATTGGCGTGGTTGGTTGCGACGGCCGACTGCTGCAGCGAAGGCAGGATCTCGTCGGGGCCCTTGCGGATGGCCTTGAGCATCAGCTTGACTTCGATCACCAGCAGCACCGTGTACAGCGCGGTGAAGCCGACCAGCGTTGCCAGGATTTCGTAGACGGCCAGACCGGAAGCTGCATAGAAGGTCGGCAGCACGCCATCAACGGCCCACGGCTGACGGCCGTACTCGGCGATGAACCAGCCGCATTCGATGGCGATCCACGGTGCCGGCAGCGACCACAGGGCAACCCGCAGGAAGGTGCGCTTGTGCTCGAAGTTGTTGCGGCAGGAGTAATAGAAGGCCAGGGCGAAGAAGCCGATCATGTAGATGCCGAGGCCGACCATGATGCGGAAAGTCCAGAACAGCGGGCCTACCGTCGGCACCGTATCCAGCGCAGCCTGTGCGATCTCCTCCGGCGTGGCGTTCTCGATGTCGTCGCGGTAACGCTTCAGCAGCAGGCCGTGACCCAGATCCTGCCAATGGCGGTCGAAGACCTCGCGGGCTTCCACGTCGTTCTTGTCGGCGCGGATGCGCTCAAGCGCGGCGTAGGCAATCTGGCCGCCCTTGACGCGACCTTCGGCCTGCTTGACCAGGTCCAGGATGCCCGGGATCTCTTCATCCAGCGAACGGGTGGCGATCAGGCCCATCACATATGGAATCTGGACTTCGAAGTCGTTGCGCTGTTCCTGCTGGTTCGGGATGCCGAATGCAGTGAACGGTGCCGGTGCCGGGTGGGTGTGCCACATGCCTTCGATGGCGGCCAGCTTCATCTTCTGGTTTTCTGCCGTGGCGTAACCGGATTCATCACCCAGCACAGCGACGGAGATGGACGCCAGCAGGCCGAATGCCGAGGCCACAGCGAACGAGCGGCGGGCAATGTCACGGTGCTTGCCACGCAGCATGAAGAAGGCCGAGATCGACATCACGAACATCGCACCTGCCACATAACCGGCGGAGACGGTGTGGACGAACTTGGCCTGGGCAACCGGGTTCAGCAGCACGGCGGCGAAATCCACCACTTCCATGCGCATCGTTTCCGGGTTGAACACCGCACCTACCGGGTACTGCATCCAGCCGTTGGCGATCAGGATCCACAGTGCCGACAGGTTGGTGCCCAGCGCCATCAGCCAGGTCACGGTCAAGTGCTGCACCTTGGACAGGCGGCCCCAGCCGAAGAAGAACAGACCGATGAAGGTCGCTTCCAGGAAGAACGCCATCAGGCCTTCAATGGCCAGCGGTGCGCCGAAGATGTCACCCACATAGTGGCTGTAATAGGACCAGTTCATGCCGAACTGGAACTCCATCACGATGCCGGTACCCACACCCATGGCGAAGTTGATGCCGAACAGCACGCCCCAGAACAGGGTCATGCGGCGCCAGACATCCTTGCCGGTCATCACATAGACGCTCTCCATGATCGCGATCATGAAAGAGAGCCCCAGCGTGAGCGGGACGAAAATGAAGTGGTACATCGCGGTCAGCGCGAACTGTAGACGTGACAGTTCTACGACTGTTGAGTCGATCATGGCCTGGCTACCTCGTGGGAATTGGGCGTCATGGAGTGGCTGGGAGGGGTTCTATGGCAGCGATACTCCCCGTTCAGGCCTGCCAATGCCTTGATCTGGATCAATGTGGGCTGGCTGTCCAACGCCGATCGTGCAGGGCCGGCAGGCTGGGTACGGCTTGCTTACAATCACCTGGTTCTCCTTCACCTGAGTTGTCAGTCTTGAGCGAAGTTCCACATTCCAACGCGGTGCAACAGCAACGCCGCGTACAGCAGCAGTGGCTGGCGGCTCTGGCGTCCGGAGCCCGGTCGCAGCAGCGTTTGGCGGCCGTGGCCGTCTGTACTTCAGGTGCGCTGCTGATCGTGCAGGCTGGCGCCATTGCCTGGCTGATCCAGAGCATAGTCGTGGAACGGCTGAATTGGGTACAGGTAATTCACGGTTTCTGGATATTGGCGGCCGTGCTGGTGCTGCGCAGTCTGCTGGGCGGGGTCGCCCAGACCGCCGCCGGCAAGGTGGCCGACAGCGCCAAGCTGGCCCTGCGAGAGCAGGTGTATCGGCGTTTGATGGCGCGTGGGCCGCTGTGGCTGCGGCGTCAGCGCACTGGCGAGCTGGGCGAGCTGCTGCTGTCACATGGCGACGCGATCGAGGGCTATTACGCCGGATTCCAGCCGGTGCGGGTGGAAGTGGTGGTGGTGCCGCTGCTGATTGCCGCCGCCGTGGCCTATGTGGACTGGGTAGTGGCGCTGATCTTCCTCTTCACCGCGCCGCTGGTGCCGTTCTTCATGATGCTGGTGGGTTGGGGGGCCGAGGCCGCCGGTCGGGCACAGCTGGGCGAGCTGGCGCGCATGAGCGGTCACTTTGCCGATCGCATCAAGGGCCTTGGCCTGTTGCGCCTGTACGGGCGCGGTGAAGCCGAGCTGGAAGGGGTTGCCGCCGCCGCTGATGGTGTGCGCGAGCGCACCATGAAGGTGCTGCGTATCGCCTTCCTGTCCTCGACCGTGTTGGAATTCTTCGCCTCGGTCAGCGTGGCGATGGTGGCGCTGTACCTGGGGTTGAGCTATCTGGGCCTGATGTCCTTGCACTCGGTGGTGCCGACCTTGGGCACCGGCATGTTCTGCCTGCTGTTGGCACCGGAGTTCTATGCGCCATTGCGGCGCCTGGCTGCGCATTACCACGACCGTGCCAATGCGTTGGCGGCAGCGGCCGAAGTCGAACGCCTGCTGGCTGACGATCAGGATGCTGCTGCGGCGACTTCCGTCGCTGCGTCCCTGGTAGCGCCGGAACCGGCACAGCTGCATGCGCCGCTGGTCTCGGTGCGCAATGTCGTGCTGCGCCCGCAAGGTGCTGCCCATGACGTGTTGAAGGACTTCTCGCTGGAGATCGGCGACGGTCAGCGTCTGGCCCTTATCGGTCCCAGTGGCAGCGGCAAGAGCACCTTGCTGGAAGCGCTGGCCGGCTGGCTGCCGCCGCGCGAAGGCCGCATCGTGGTCCGCGACGGTGTGCGCATCGCTTACGCCGGCCAGCGCCCCTACCTGTTCCACGGTTCGATTGCCGACAACCTGCGCATGGCTGATCCCGCAGTGAGTGCTGCGCGGCTGCAGGCGGTGGCTGAAGTCGCACAGGTGATGCGTTTCGCCAAGGATCTGCCGCTGGGCTTGAACACCGTGATCGGCGAACGTGGATTCGGCCTGTCCGGAGGCGAGGCGCGGCGTATAGGGCTGGCGCGGCTGTTGCTGCTGGAGCCGGATCTGTTCCTGCTGGACGAGCCCACGGCATTTCTCGATCCGCAGACCGAAGCGGATCTATTGCAGGCATTGGCCGCGCATACGCGTGGTCGTACCGTGCTGATGGCCACCCATAGCGAGGCGGCGATGCGCTGGGCCGACAAGGTCATCGACCTGCAGGATTGCACGCAGACTGAAGTGCAGGGAGAGCGCGCATGAGCCCGCAGACGATGCGCGATGTATTCAAGCGTCATCGCTGGCGGCTGGCGCTGGCGACACTGCTGCTGTTCACCACGATGGTTGCCGGTGTTGGTTTGTTGGGCTTGTCCGGTGGCTTTCTTACCGCCGCGGCGCTGGCCGGTGCCTTGGGGATGGGCAGTACCTTCAATTTTTTCTCCCCTTCGGCAGGCATCCGCGGGTTGACGATGGCGCGCATCGCGTCGCGCTATTTCGAAAAGCTGGTCGGCCACGACGCGACCCTGCGGATTGCCCGTGACCTGCGCGTGTGGTTCTTCCAGCGCGCACTGCCATTGGCGCCGGCGCGGCTGGGCAGCAGCCGTACCGGCGAGCTGTTGGCGCGGCTGATCACCGATATCGGCGAAGTCGACGGTTTGATGGTGCGTGCCATCAGCCCCTTGCTGGCATTGGCGGGTATCGCACTGGCAACGGTTGCGGGAGCGGCGCTGATCTATTGGCCAGCGGCGTTGCTGTTGCTGATGCTTGCTGCATTGGTGGGCATTGGCGTACCGGTGTTCGCGGTGCGTCGTGGCGATGCAGTCGAGGCCGGGCGCGCGCAACAGCGCGCCAGTCTGCGCACCTTGGCGTTTGAAGGCTTGGAGGGAGCAGCTGATCTCACCGCCTTGGGTGCCCGCGATGACTGGGCGTTGCGTGTGGATGCAGCAGCGCAGCAGCTGGCGCGCAGTGATCAACGACGTCGTGGCCGTCTGATCGGTGGCAATGTATTGCATTCGGCACTGGCTGGGCTTGGCCTGTTGGCGATGCTGTGGCTGGCGTTGACGGCGTTCCAGGCGGGCAAGGTGGAAGCGCCATTCGCCGCAACGCTGGTGTTCCTGACCGTGGCGCTGCTGGAAGTCGCAGCGGGCAGTGGCATCGCCTGGCAGGCCCTGCAGTCTGCACGGGTCGCCGGCAAGCGCTTGCGGCAGATTGTTGATCAGGCACCAGCCGTGCAGGACCCAGCGCAGCCTCGCGCCGTGGCCGCGGATGCCGCCGCGGTAGTGTTCGAGCAGGTGGTGTTCGCCTGGCCGGGCGAGACGCGGTGCCTGCTCGATGGCGTGGATCTGCAACTGGCGCCGGGTGATCGCATCGCCATTCGTGGCGACAGCGGCTGCGGCAAGACCACCTTGTCGGCCTTGTTGCTGCGGCTATGGGACCCACAGCAAGGGGCAGTGCGCTTCGGCGGTGTCGATCTGCGTGAGTTCGCCCAGGATGATTGGTATCGACAGATAGCCTGGTTGCCGCAGGGCGCGCCGGTGTTCGCCGGCAGCATTGCGGAGAATCTGCGGTTGGGCGATCCCCAGGCCGGCGATGACGTCTTGTGGGATGTGCTGGCGCAGGTGCGCTTGAGCGATTGGGCGCAGCAACAAGGTGGGCTGGGCGCGTGGGTAGGCGAGAACGGTGCCACCATGTCGGCGGGTCAGGCGCGGCGTTTGGCCTTGGCACGTGCCTTGTTGCGCAATGCGCCGATCATGGTGCTGGATGAGCCGACCGAAGGTCTGGACGTGGATACCGCGCATGCCTTGTTGCTCGATCTGGCCGCGGCGCTGGGCCAGCGCAGCCTGTTGATGATCACCCATGACCGATTGCCGGAAGGTGTGGTGCAGCGCGAGTACCGGTTGCAGCAGGGGCGGTTGAGCCTGCAGTAGCCAACGTGGAGCCGGGCTATGCCCGGCTTTGGGGACCTCCGGGCTGGGACGGGCAAGCATGCGTCGTCAGCTGCCTTTGCTTCGACGCCAGCGTTTGAAGCAGTAGGCGACAATAGCGGCTATCGGCACGGTAACCATCGGTCCGAACAGGAAGGCCAGGCCATCCTGCGCGTCGCGATGGCCGGTCACATCCCAGACAAAACGCAAGCCAAGATAGGGGGCAAGCAGGCCGCCGAGAAGGGCGGCAAGCAGTGCCGCGAGCCAGGTGCGGTGACACATGGCGCCGGCTGCCAAGCCAAAGCCGACGCTGACTGCTATTGCGATGAGCCAGAAGGTCATGATGGGTTCCTGCTATGCGGGTTGGTCATCATTGCGACTCATTGCATGGGTTGGCGGATGATGGTCTTCCACTTCTCCGGTGCAGCCCTTCTGATGTCGCTCAAGTAGATTTCATGGTGCTTGCCACGCAATGCGGATCGCTCGCCGATGAAGGCATGCACGCGCTCGATCGTCGGGCCTTCGCTGGTGAAGGGGCCGATATGCAGGAGCTGCGCGCAGCGTCCTTCATGAAAATTCTCAAAACGCAGCTTTGCCAGAGCGGCGAGTGACTTCTTCTGCAAGTTGGCCATCGCAGATTCCACGTCCGTCTCGCGCACGTCCGCCGGTTGCATGATCATCATGGTCCATTGCCAATGCTGCTTTTCATCGCGTTGGAAGGTCGCCATGTCATCGGCCCACCACAGTCCCTCCAGTGGCATGACGGTGTAGTCCAGTCGCCCGGCTTTCTTCAGGGCAAATCTGATGGTGTATGCGGCGGAAAAAAGCGCTTCCACTGCGTCCTTGTAATCAGACGAGGTATTTGGATCGCCTGCGCCATCAATCATCAAAAAGTTGAATGCAGGCACATCGACGTCGGCGACGAACTTGGCCGAGGGCTGGTACAGCTGCTTCAAGTGGCGCTTGAGATCGATCTTGTCCATGGATACTCCTGGATCGGCTGATACAAGACGGTGGCAATGCCGGGCATCGACGGCTCTTCAGCGACCGCTTCCGTCCACATAGGGCCGCGATTGCAGGACGAGTATGTCATCGCCAACAACGGCCCACTCGATGTCCTGATCCACACCGCCCAGCGCCTGTTTTGTTCGGCTGCCAACTGCTGCCAGCCTGGCGATCAAGGCATCGGTCAACACGTGGCGAGAGCCGGTCAGCGGCACCTCGCGCACACCGCCGCTGGCATTGGCGACCAACTGGGTGTCTTCGGCTGAGCGGCTGAGGACCTGCACGGCCTTGGACCAGTTTGAGTACATCACCTGTTCGGCTTGCCGCTTGCCTTCCACTACGCGGATGCCGAGGCCGCGCTTGGCCGAAATGTAGGTGATATGGCGACGTGCTGCATCAAACGGGTCGCGGGTGATCATCACCCCGGAACTGTCCGACGGCGCGGCCAATTGCACCAGTACCGCCATTGCAACTGCATCCTGGCCCAGGCCGGCGGCGCGGCGTGCTTCGTAGGCCTCGAAGTTGTAAACCGACGCCCATACCGTCTGCACTGCGCGCACCAGCGCATCGGCAGCGATCACGTTGGGCACGGTCGTATAGAGGCCGGCACCGCTGAAATTCGGCAGGTCCTCCGAGTTGGAAGAGCTGCGCACGAACACGCCGCGGCTCTGCAATTGGCTATGCCACTGCGATTGCAGGCTGCGGACCAGTGCCGGGTCCGGTGTGGCGCCGCTGATCTCCGCCCGCAGCGCACTGAGTGCGTCACGGCGGGTCTTGGCATCGCTGGCAAAGCCGGGTTGCTGCTGGAGTGCAGCCAGCCGCTCGTTGATGCGCAGTTTCTGCATTGCAGACTGGTAATGCGAGAAGGGGATGCAGAATCCATCCGGGACCCGCGCAGACGGCGGCAATGCGGATCTCAACGTGCCCAGATTGGCAGCCTTGACCCCGCAGTGACTGCTATCCCTGGCACGAAGTGCCGAAAGCGGCTTCAGCGCGGTTACCGATACGTCGGGTCTCGGCAGATTGCGCACGGGGGCCTGCGCGGTTCTCGAGGGCGTGCTGGCCGGACGAAGGGCTGGCCGCACCTTGTAATTGTTGCTTGTGACTTCCAGCTCGATCCACTGTCCGTCGTAGACACGCAAAGCAGCCTGCGCGTCGCGGACATAGACATTGGGGATACGCCACCCCTTGGCCAGCAGGTTGACGTGCGACAACAGTGTCGATGGGCGTTGGGTGACAAGGCCGGCTACCGGTGGCAGCGAGATCGGCACTTCATCCAATACCACGATGTCCTGCGGCGATAGATCGCTTGCCTGCTCGACCGAGCGGATGATGCGCAGGCGGCCTTGTGCGGTGCCCGTGTTCAACGGCAGGAAGGACTGCTCACGCAGCAACGCTTCCTGGGTAACGAAGGCCAGCCCTGCGGTACGCGCGGTTTGTTCGTGCAGGGTGGAGTTGGTCTTGAAGCGGATTGCCTCGTAGAACGATCCGCGCACCAGCTGGTCAGTCTGCGTGAGCAGGGCCGGTGTCAGTTGGTCGCCTTCCCAGAATTCGTAGGTGTAGCCAGGCAGATCGCGCTGCCAGCTGACGGTGCCGAACAGGAAGCGCCGCTGCGGGTCCTTGTACTGCGCGTTGAGCGTAGCCTTGTCCAAGTGCGGAAGCAGCCGTTCGCGGCGCACGAAGTTCTCGTGCAGCTCGTAGCGCGGCGTATTGATGTAGTAGATACGGGCCGGATCGCGGCGGTCGATGGTGAATATCAGGTGGGGCATTTCCAACGGCGTGCCCGGGTTGTAGACCCGCGCCAGGCGCATGAAATCCACACGATTGGCTATGCGTGGCAATTGCGCCGGGGCTTGGGCGTTGTCGGTGGCGTGAGCGGTGGCGCCCTGCCTAGCCTCGTAAGGCGAGGGCTTGCGTGCGGTTTGCGCCAGTGCGATCGGCATCGCAGCGAGCAGGACGGTGCTGAAGGCGACAAGATGCAGGCAAACGAGGCGGAGTGCGGACTTCATACGGGCTCGATCCATGATGCCGTGTTGGAACGTGGGAGCGCAGATGATAAGCGACAGGCATCTGCTCGGCTCGGCTGCGCGGCCAGACCATGATCGGTCCTTGGGCTGGAAGTCGCAGGATCCATTGGCATGGTCGGCGACTTCCTGGCCTGGGAAAGCGCTGCGTCCGTGAGGTTGGGGATGCCTTGGCTGCGTTGAGTGCCCAGCCAGAGTTCCCGGGTGCGCTGCACTTGCCCTTGCAACGCTGGCATTACGGCGGCGCTTAGTGAGGAAGGCTCAGTTTGCCGCTGGCCAGGAACCAGATCGCGGTGACATTGAGCACGACCGTCAGCCAGAACACGAGCTGGAAACTGGACTTGCTGGTCTTGTGGCGAAACAGGCCTTGGCCGATCAGTGCACCCGGCCAGCCGCCGAGCAGGGAGATCAGGTGCAAGGTGTTTTCCGGGGTGCGCTGTTCACCGCGCGCAGCTGCGCCCTTGTCGTAGAGATAGAAACCCAGCGCTACGACGCTCATTCCACCGATCACGGCCACGGTCCAGTCAGGTGCCAGCTTGGCAATCCACAATCCGAGCACGCACAGCAGAGCGCAGACGCCCAGCAGTACATGCGGCAACCGTGCGGTAAACGGGGCGCGCTTTGGTTTGGCAGTAGTGGTTTTGGCTGCGCTTGCCGAACGCACTGCGATGGCGTTGAAGCGGCCGCGTTCATCCTTGCGCAGCGCATAGTTGATCAGCATGCCGTCAGTCGGGCGTTGCGTGCGCTGCTCGAAGGCCTTGATATGGACGAAGGCGCGGTCACCACCGCCGTTCGGAACCACGAACCCAAAGCCCTTGTCATCGTTCCAATCCTGCAGTCGACCTTGATAGCGCATTGAGCTTACCCCTGTTTGTTGCCGCTATTGCAGCGCAAACACGAGGGACTGTGAAGCCCTGCACCGGTTCTGCTTTTGTGGGAGCGGGGTAAGCCGCGAAGCTGGCATTGCCGAGACCCCATGTGCCTGTGCCATCTGATGATGTATGTGCTTCGCGGCTTACGCCGCTCCTACAAGTGGTGACCGCACTGATCAGGGTTCTTCACGAACCCGCAGGAAGCGCGGAAAGCGGGGCAGGCCATGCACCGTCAGCCCGTTGTAGCGATACGTCACCTGGCTGCCGATCGGCGGCGGATTGGCACGCTGCGCATCACTCAGACCGCTGCCGAGACGGAACTGTGCACCGCTGTCGGCACGCACCAGCAGCGCGCCGACCATGCCGGCGTACTTGCCCTTGCCAGGTACATGGCCGATCACGCGCGCCTCGGCATCGTCGTACAGTTTGAGTTTGAACAGGCCAGCGCTGCGGCCGTCACTGTAGCGATTGTCCTGATGATGCAGCATCAGGCCTTCGCCGCCGGCCTGGACGACGCTGCGCAGGTGTCGATGCAGGCTTTCTGTATCTGCGAGGCGGCGCTGCTCTATTGCGAGCAGGTGGGAGTTTGGCTGATTGGCGATGATCCGGTTCAGCTGGGCGTGGCGCTGGGAGAAGCCACCTGTTGCATTGGGCAGATCGAAGGCCATGAAGCGCAGCGTGCGCCACTGCGCCTCGTCGGTCGAGCTGCTGCGGATGAGCGAACTGGTGGCTTCGAACTGACCGCGTGCCATCCACAATTCGCCGTCGATCAGCTGCTTGGGCCAGCCTTGGGTAAACCATGCCGGAGTTGGGATGCGGTGACCGGAGCGGGTCCAGAGCGCGCGGCCATCCCAGCGTGCGCGCACACCATCCAGCTTCTCGCTGACCAGGTACTGCGATACATCCGGCCCGTCCTGCCAGCTGCTGGCCAACATCAACGGCTGCTTCGCAGCGAGCGCTGCATCGAGCGAGCCGCACAGGAAGAACAGCAGAAGCAGGAGCGGGCGCGACATGGCCGGCCTCCGGTTTTCGGAGGCTTCAGCGTGCTGTGCGTCGTGTGCAGGCAGCCATCAGTGACCACCTGCATTCAAAGTCGGCGCGGTCTTTACGCCACTGTCGGCAGTGTCTGCAGGAACTGCGCTACAGCGGGACCGAAGCGGTCGTAGTCAACCAGGAACGCGTCATGGCCCTGCGGCGAATCCATGCCGATGAACTGGGTGTCCGCGCCGCCTGCGCGCAGGCCGTCGGCGATCTGCTGCTGCTGTTCCACCGGGAACAGGATGTCGGTGTTGGCGCCGATGGCGAGCGCTCGTTCAACCCGGATCTTCGCCAACCCGGCCAGTACGTCGCCGTCAGCGTATTCGGCCAGATCGAACCAGTCCATGGAGCGGCCGAGGTAGAGATAGCAGTTGGGGTCGAAGTGGCGCACGAAACGACGCGCGTGGCCTTCCAGATAGCTCTCCACCTGGAATTCGAGGCCGAACGGGTCTTCATCCGTCTGGTCCGAATCCAGCCGCACGCGGCCGAAGCGGCCATCCCATTCCAATGCGGAGCGATAGGTGATGACGCCGAGTTTGCGCGCCATGCGCATGCCCGACTCAGGGTAATACAGTTCGTCGTAGTCGCCGTTGTTCCATGCCGGATCGAGGCGGATTGCCTCGCGCTGCAGTGAGCGGATGGCGATCGAGAACGGCAAGGCGCGGGCGCTGCCGGAGATGTTGATATGGCTGCGGGCGATACCCGGGTGTTGCAGCAACACGGCCAGGGCGGTCATGCCGCCCATCGAGTTGCCGATCAGGCAGGCCAGCTGGGTGATGCCGAGTGCGTGTACCACTTCGGCGGCGGCGTTGGCCACGTCTTCAATCGACAACTCGGGGAAGGACAGTCGGTAGGTCTTGCCGGTGGCCGGATCCAGCGAAGCCGGCCCTGTCGAGCCCTTGCAGCTGCCCAGTGAGTTGACGCAGATGACAAACCAGCGATCGGTATCAATCGGTTTGCCGGGACCAAGCATCGGCTCCCACCAGCCTGTGGCCGGGTTGTCGGCATTGCTGGCGGCGTGCGCATCGGGCGACAGGCCGGTGACGATCAGGATGGCATTGCTGGCATCGGCGGCCAGCGTGCCCCAGGTTTCGTAGGCGACATGGGCGCCGATCAGGCTGCCGCCGCGCTTCATCGGGAACGGCGAGGACAGCGCGTGGAAACGGCTGCCATCAGGAATGAATTCAGTCATCTGCCAATTTTAACGGGGATGCCGGGCGCATCTTCGCATGGATGATAACCAGTGGTTATTTGGGTATTGCTGGGTGCATGGACTCAGAGTGGGCGGGCTTCTGCTTCTGTTGTAGGAGCGGCGTCAGCCGCGAAGCTGGCACATCAATCAGACGGCACAGATGCCATGTGCCCCAGCAAGGTCGGCTTCGCGGCTTAAGCCGCTCCTACAAAGGCAGCGGCAGCGGCAGCGGCGCCTTATTGACCCAGTGTGATGCTCAAGGGCTTGTCAGCCGGCAGTTTCACTTTGACTGGCGCCGACTCGACGTCACCCTCGCCGCGCATGGCGTTGCCACTGGCGGACAGGCGGGCGAAGACTTCCACTTCCTGCAGGTCGGACAGCTTCTGCGTAGGCATTGGGCTGTCGCCATCGTCGAGGGTGATGGTCAATGGCGCTACCTGCGCCGGGTGGCGCTCGACGGCGACCGGCATCGGCGGGCCACCGGGGATGCGGGCGATGACGAACACGGTCTCCTTGCCGGAGGCGGCGCGTGCGGCCAAGGCGGGTGCCAGCGTCACCGTTACGGTGATGCCGGAGCTGCTGGGCGCTGCCGCTGCCGGGGCGCTGCCAGCAGTAGTGCTCGGCGTCTTGCCACGGGCGATATCGATCTGTGCCTGCAGGGCGGTGGCGGCTGCGGGCTCCAACCGGGACAGCAGGCTTTCCCAGGTCTGCGCGGCTTGTTCATTCAGGCCTTGCTGGCGTTGCACGATGCCGGTGAGCCAGGTCACCCGCTCGTTGTCCGGTGCGATCTGGCGGGCGCGGGCAAGCCACTGCCGGGCGGTATCGTCGAACAGGAATTTGGGGTCGGCCTGGGCGCGGGTCTGTGCGGCTTCGAGCAGCAGGCCGGGTTCGTCCGGCGCCAGTTGTACGGCGCGCTGGTAGGCCGTGGCGGCATCGGCGACCTTGCCGATCTCCAGCTGCGAGCGGGCCAGCAGCACCCAGCCGTCGACGCGTTCCGGATTCTGCTTCAAGGCGTCCTGCAGCTGGGCGATGCCTTCCTCGATGGTCTGCGGTGCCGCAGCGGCTTCGGGCTGTGGCTGCATCGCTGCCGGGGTTCCCAGCAACTGGTACAGGCCCAGTGTGGCGACCAGCGACAGCGCAACCAGGCTGCCCCAGATCCGTCGTTTGCCGGCGCGCCACAACGGCCACAAGGTGATGCCGGTGGCTACTACCGCCAGCACTGCAGCACCAGCCAGGAACCCGGCATTTACCATTCGCGTTCTTCCTGACTGGCGTCGTCATTGCCGGCAACGGCAACGGGAACGGCGCGGCCACGCCGCCGCACGTACACAATCAACAACACGGCGCCGGCCAGCAACAGCAGGCCCGGGCCAAACCAGAGCAGGGCGGTGCCGGCTTCCAGCTGCGGGCGGTACAGCACGAATTCGCCGTAGCGATCGACCAGGAACTGTTTGATCTCGGCATCGCTGCGGCCTTCATGCATCAGTTTGAGCACTTCGCGGCGGAGGTCGTGGGCTATCTGCGCGTTGGAGTCGGCCAGTGATTGATTCTGGCATTGCACGCAGCGCAGCTCGGCGGTCAGCGCGTGGAAGCGCACTTCCTCGGCACGATCGCGGTACTGCAATGGGCTGGGGTCGCCGGCTGGTTGTGCGCTGGCGGGGAAGGCCAGGCACAGCCACAGCAGCACGCCAGCCCAGGCTTTCATCGGGCGGCTCCCAGATCCGATGCGCCGTGTTTGCCACCGGCAGCGGCTTCCACTTTTTCCAGTGCTGGAATCAGCTGCTCGTCCATGACCTGCTGGGTGATGGCGCCGCTGTACTTCCAGCGCACGATGCCGCTGCCATCGACCAGGAAGGTTTCCGGCGCGGCGGCGATGCCCCAGTCCAGCGCTGCGCGGCCTTCCTGATCGGCCAACACCACCATGTACGGATTACCCAATTGCTCAAGCCAGCGAAGTGCTTCGCTGGGCTCGTCCTTCCAGTTGTAGCCGATCACGCGTACGCGTTTGGTTTCGGCAAAGCGGGTGAGGATGGGGTGTTCATCGCGGCAGGTCGGGCACCAGCTGCCCCAGACGTTGAGCAGATAGGGCGCTCCGCGCAGTTGCTTGTCGGTGACGTGTACGCTGGGGTCATGCAGCACTGGCAGGGAGAATTCCGGAGCAGGTTTGCCGATCAATGCGGACGGCAGACTGTCGCGATCGGGCTTGCCGGAGCGGCTGACGCCGTACAGCATCAAGCCCATCAGGCCGAGGAAGAACAGCGCGCCAAGGACGATGGCGACCGGCGGCAAGCGATGCTGGGGTTTGGATTCGGGTGATGGATTGGTCATTTCGATTTCTCAGGCAGCCGGCGGAAACGGCGGTCGACGGCGGTGATGAAACCGCCCAGCGCCATCAGCGCCGCGCCCAGCCAGATCCAGCGGACAAAAGGTTTGATCTGTACACGCACGGCCCAGGAGCCGTTGCCCAGTGATTCTCCCAGTGCGACGTAGATATCGCCACCCAGCGCGGGGTGGATGCCGGCTTCGGTCATCGGCTGGCCACCGCTGGCATATAAACGCTTTTCCGGGTGCAGGCGGGTAATCAGCGTGTCGCCGCGCAATACCTGCAGGTGCCCGCGGTCAGAGTGATAGTTTGGGCCATCGGTAGCATCCACACCCTCGAACAGCAGCGTATAGCCGCCAGCATCGATGGATTTGCCCGGTGCAAGCGCGACTTCATGCTGTACATGCAGCGCTTCCACCAGCAGCGCACCGACCAGGAACACTGCGACGCCGAAGTGGGCGATCAGCATGCCCCAGGTTTCGGCATTGAGCCGGCCGCTCTTGCGCAGCCGCGTCCACAGGTAATAGCCGGTGCCGCCGGCCACCCATGCAGCCCCCGCAATGCCGATGCCGGTCTTGAACTTGCCCTGTGGTGCCATCCACCAGCCAATGATGCCCAGCACCACCGCCAAACCAGCCCAAGGTGCCAGCAGTGCCAGCGTGCGCAGGCCTTGCTCGCGCTGCCAGCGGCTGAGCGGGCCAAATGGCAGCAGCACGATCATCGGTGCCATCAGCAGAACGAACAGCGTGCCGAAATAGGGCGGGCCCACCGAGACCTTGCCCAGATCCAGCGCATCGGCCAACAACGGATACAAGGTGCCGAGCAGCACCATCGCGCAGGCGCAGCTGAGCAGCAGGTTGTTGGCCAGCAGCAGGCTTTCGCGGGAGTTGAGCGCGAACGCGCGGCGCGGGTCGTTGCTGTTGCCCCCCATGCCGGGTGCACGTAGTGCATAGAGAAGCAGCGAGCCGCCCACCACGATGCCGAGGAAAATGAGGATGAACAGGCCGCGCGAGGGATCGGCGGCAAACGAGTGCACGCTGGTCAGCACGCCGGAACGCACCAGGAAAGTGCCGAGCAGGGACAGCGCAAACGCGGCGATCGCAAGCAGCAGGGTCCAGCCGACAAACACACCGCGTTTTTCGGTGGCCGCTTGCGAGTGCAGCAGGGCTGCGCCAACCAGCCATGGCATGAAGCTGGCGTTCTCCACCGGGTCCCAGAACCACCAGCCGCCCCAGCCCAGCTCGTAGTACGCCCACCAGCTGCCCAGCGCGATGCCGATGGTCAGGAAGCCCCAGGCTGCGTTGGTCCACGGCCGGGTCCAGCGCAGCCAGCGCACGTCGATGCGACCGTCAATCAAGGCTGCAATGGCGAAGGCGAACGGCACCGCGAAGCCGACATAGCCCAGATAGAGCAGGGGCGGGTGGATGATCAGGCCCGGGTCCTGCAACAGCGGGTTGAGATCGTGGCCTTCGCTTGGTGCTGGCAGCAGGCGCGCGAACGGATTGGAGGTGAACAGCAGGAAGGCGAGGAAGCCGACGCTGATCATGCCCATTACCGCCAGCACGCGTGCCATCACTTCGGGCGGCAACTGCCGCGAAAACGCGGCCACGGCAGCGGTCCATAGCGCCAGCACCAGCGACCACATCAACAGCGAGCCTTCGTGCGCGCCCCATACCGCCGAATAGCGGTAGATCATCGGCAGCAGGGTATTGGAGTTGTCGGCGACGTAGCGCAGCGAGAAATCCTGCCGCACGAAGGCAATCGTCAGCACCACGAAGGCAGCCAGCACCGTGGTCAGCTGCAGCATCGCTGCTGGCCGTGCGATTGCAGTGAGTGCAGGGATGCCACGCTGGGCGCCGAAAAGTGGCAGGACGCTTTGCAGCAGGGCTGCCAGCAGGGCGAGGATCAGTAATACCTGTCCGATTTCACCGAGCACTCAGGGTGTTTCCGTCGTTGGGGTGGTGGCCGGGACCTGATGCTTGTCGTGCGCCACGCCCATCTTGTCGGCCAGCTCTTTGGGCATATAGGTCTCGTCGTGTTTGGCGAGCACGTCTTCGGCGACGAATACGCCGTCGGCCATACGCCCGGTGGCGACCACCGCCTGACCTTCGCGGAACAGGTCGGGCAGGATGCGGTCATAGGTGACGGGCAGCATCGCGTCGCCGTCGGTGACCTCGAAGCGCGCCAGCAGCGCACCGGGTTCGCGCTTGAACGAGCCCTTGGCCACCATGCCGCCAAGGCGGAAACGTGCGCCCGGGGCGACCTGGCCGGCTTTGACTTCTGCTGGCGTGTAGAGATAGGCGATGTTGCGCTGCAGGGCAGTGCTGACCAGGGCGACCGCAGCGCCGGCAACCAGCAGGACCAGCAGAACCAGCAGCAGGCGGCGGCGCTGGGTCGGGCTCATCGGCTCAGTTCCTCGTCAACCACTGTGGCGTTGCTGCGGGTGGCGCGATTGATGCGCGCGCGCGCATCACGCTTCTGCTGGCGGATCTGCAGGCGCGGCACGATGAAATCCCAGGCCAGTACGATGAAGAACACGGCATAGGCCAGCGCCACGTATTTGAAATAGGTCATGCCGATTTCTCCAGCCTCTCGCGCAGCCAGGCCTTGCCGACTTCGCGGCGCAGGTTGTCGGCGCGGGCGCGCGACAGCAGCGAACCGACGAACCAGAACTTGGTGGCCAGCACCATGATCCACAGCGGCAGAATCATGCTGCTGTCCATGCTGGAGTCGCCGAACACGCGGATGGTCTGGCCCTGGTGCAGCGAGTTCCACCACACCACCGAGTAGCGGATGATCGGCAGCATCACCACGCCGACGATGGCCAGCAGGCCGGCGGCGCGGGCGGCGGCGCGGCGGTCATCGATGGCGCCGTACAAGCCCATCACGCCCAGGTACATGAACAATAGAATGAGCTCGGTGGTCAGGCGCGGGTCCCAATCCCACCAGGTACCCCACATCGGCTTGCCCCAGATGCTGCCGGTGAGCAGGGTGATCAGGGTGAATGCGGCGCCGATGGGTGCGCAGGCCATGGCCAGGATCTCGCAGAGCTTGATCCGCCAGATCAGCGCGATGGCACTGTAGAAGGCCATCAGCCCGAATACGAACAGGCTCATCCATGCCGAAGGCACGTGGATATAAAGGATGCGGAAGCTGTCGCCCTGCTGGTAGTCAGCCGGCACCACTGCCAGCGCCTGCCACAGGCCGAAGCCAAACAGCGGCAGCGCGGCGATATAACACCAGGTGGACCAACGGGCGGCGAAGGTGTCGAAGTAGGGCGGTGAGCCCAGCTTGTGAAACCAACCAACTAAACCTTTGAACATCCGCTCGCTCGCTGAGGAAGACGATGACCGGGCCGCGATCAACGGCCCGACCGGCTGGGCGGTGCGGCTGCACCACCGTTGCTGTTTTCAGACTAGCGCAAGATACCGCAAATTCAGCAAACCGGCGGGCCGTGGGCGGTATGCGCCGTGTTGATCCGATGCCTGCAGAGCGCTGCTGATCAGCAGCTTGGCAAGCGGGTACATCCAGACGGTAATGGTCATGCCTGGCGTCACGCTGCATCCCGGTGTTCAAGCATGCCGCATCGGCATCGTTTTGATGCTTTGCACAAAAAGGCGGATGCGGATCGAGTGCGGCCTGGATATCTTTCGATTGCTGCAGATGCGCCGCTGGGTGGCGCTATTGAAGCCGGCTTGGCATCAGCTTCGCGGCAGTGCGCCGGCCATGAACAGGCGCACTGCGTCTCGCGCCTGTTTTTGTGCCTTGGGCAGGTCGCTGAGGACAACGCGACCATTGACCGAACGCAGGACCAGGCCGCCAATCACCAGCATGTAAAAGAAATGCGCGGCTTGTTCGGGGTTTTCGATATGCATGCGCCCGGCCGCGGTTTCGCGGGCGAAGTACTGGCTGAGCAACACTTCCATTGGCGCCACGCCATGGGCATGGAACCAATCACGCAGCGCGGGTTGGTTCATGCCTTCGGAAATCACCACGCGATGGCAGGCAAGGCGTCTGGGCGAGAGGACTTCCTCGGCCATCTGGCTGGCTGCTTCCTCCAGCGCCTCGGCGGGCGGCAAAGGCGATTGCAGCAAGGTGTCCAGGCTGCGGCCGAAGTCGTTGATGCTTTGCTCCATCAAGGCATGGATCAGGCCTTCCTTGTCGCCAAACGCTCGGTACAGTGTGGCCATGGAGCCGCCGGCGCGTTTGACGATATCTGCCAGACGCGCGGCTTGATAGCCCTTTTCGTTGAAGACTTCGGTGGCGGCCGCCAGGAACTTCTCCACACGCAGCTCGCCACGACGTTGCAGCTCGACCACTGGACGGGGTGGCAAGGTAGGTTTGTCTACGCTCGGAACTTCCGTGTGGGGCCGCTCAGCCATGTGTCTGGTTTGATTTGTGAAGTCAGCGTAAAGAATAGCGCTGTTTTGGGCTCAGGAGTTGGCGATGCGGATTGCCGCCGCCGCGGTCACCGGCGCCAGCACTGCACTGACCAGTAAACCGGCCGCCAGCATCAGCAGTGCGCCGCTGGCATCAAAGCCCTGCGCGGCTGCCGCCACGGCGCCGGCCCCGAACACCAGTACCGGCACGTATAGCGGCAGCACCAGTAGCGCCAGCAGGATGCCGGCGCGGCGCATGCCCACGGTCAAGGCGGCGACAACCGCCCCGAGCAGGCTCAGCAGGGGGGTGCCCAGCGCCAGCGCGGCAAGCAGCACCGGCAGTTGCTCGCGCGGCAGGTGCATCAGTTCGGCCAACAATGGGCTGACCAGGACCAGCGGGAAGGCAGTGGTCAACCAATGCGAGAAGACCCGCACGGCGATCAGCCATGCAAGCGGCACTGGTGACAGCAGCCATTGCTCCAACGAGCCATCCTCGGCATCGCTGCGGAACAAGGTGTCCAGCGACAGCAGGCCGGCCAGCAGAATCGACAGCCACAGCACCGCCGAAGCAACGCTTTGCAGCAACTTGGGTTCGCCGCCCAAGGCCAGGGCGAACAGCGCGACCACCAGCAGCGCAAACAGGATCGGTTGCGCAGCATCGCCGCGGCGACGCCACAGCAGTTTCAGGTCGCGTGCCAGCAATGCGCGGGCAGCGGAGAGCAGGGTTGGATGCGGACCTGGCAGGCTCATGCCGCGCCCTCCTGCGCTGCTGCGCTGCGCAAGGTAAGCGTCCGATTGCGGACC
Source organism: Stenotrophomonas sp. STEN038 (assembly GCF_056759895.1). Classification (NCBI taxonomy): domain Bacteria; kingdom Pseudomonadati; phylum Pseudomonadota; class Gammaproteobacteria; order Lysobacterales; family Lysobacteraceae; genus Stenotrophomonas; species Stenotrophomonas sp. STEN038. The sequence continues at coordinate 3,782 of NZ_JBRRDW010000021.1, read as the reverse complement.
GGTGGTGCCGCGTAGGCACCATGGGTGGTCACCAGTGCGCCGCCGCCGCCGCGCAGATGCGCGGAGATCATCCGGTTGACCAGGTTGATGCCGTCCAGGTCGAGGTTGGCGTAGGGCTCGTCCAGCAGCCAGATCGGGGCCGGGGACAACCAGATACGGGCCAACGCCAGGCGCTTCTTCTGGCCAGCGGACAATTGCCGGACCAGCGTGTCTTCATAACCCGCCAGGCCGACGATGGCCAGGGCATTGCCCGGCATCTGCCGCGTGCGGCGGCCTTGTAGGCCGCACAGGAAGTGCAGGTTTTCCAGAGTGCACAGGTCCTGCTTGAGGGCCGTCAGGTGACTCAGGTAGGCGATATAGCGGGAGCGATCGGTACTGCCGGCGGGGCGTCCGTCGATCTCGATCCGGCCCTCATCCGGGCGCAGCAGCCCTGCCAACACGCGCAACAAGGTGGTCTTGCCGGCGCCATTGCTTCCCTGCACCAGCAATGCCTCACCTGCATCCACATGCAGGTCCAGCGGCCCGAATACCGGTTCGTCATTGCGGGTGAAGCGCAGGTCGTGTGCCTTGAGCAGCGGCAGGGTGTTCGCGGTGTCAATCATCGGATCGGGCGCTTCCGTCCTTGGAGAGGTGGCGCAGGCAGGGCAGCGCATCGGGCCGCGCAGTATAGCGCTGGGATGCTGCTGTCCCGGCGCCTGAGGGCACGGTTTGGGGAGCTTGGCGTGCCAGCTTTGCGTACACTCGGTGTTTTCTCCCCCGGCGTGTACGTACCCATGCATCCGCAGACCAAGTTGCCCAAGGTGGGCACCACCATTTTTACCGTGATGTCACAGCTGGCCGCCGAGCACGGCGCGGTCAATCTTGGCCAGGGCTTTCCGGATTTTTCCGCCCCGCAGCGCTTGATCGACGAAACCGCAAAGGCCATGCGTGAGGGCTTGAACCAGTATGCGCCGATGACCGGCGTGGCGCCGCTGCGACAGGCGATCGCGCAGAAGGCGCTGGATTGCTATGGCGCCCAGGTTGATCCGGACAGCGAGATCACCGTTACCTCCGGCGGCACCGAGGCGATCTTCAATGCCATCCACGCCGTGGTGCGGGCCGGTGAGGAAGTCATCGTGCTGGACCCGGCCTATGACTGCTATGAGCCGGCGATCGACCTGGCTGGCGCGCGCGCTGTGCACGTGCCGCTGGACCCGCAGACCTTCGCGGTGGATTGGGACCGCGTGCGGGCGGCCATCACCCCGAAGACGCGCATGCTGATGGTCAATACCCCCCACAACCCGTCTGGCGCGATGTTGACTGCCGACGACATGCAGGCGCTGGCCGATGTGCTGCGCGGCACCGACATCTACCTGATCTCCGATGAAGTGTACGAACACATCATCTATGACGGAGCGCGTCACGAGTCGGCGCTGCGTTACCCGGAACTGCGCGAACGTGCGTTCGTGATCTCGAGCTTCGGCAAGACCTACCACTGCACCGGCTGGAAGATCGGCTACGCCATCGCGCCGCCGGCAATGACCGCCGAGTTCCGCAAGGTCCACCAGTACAACACCTTCACCACCTACAGCCCGGCGCAGTATGGTTTTGCCGCGATGATCCGCGATGAGCCCGAACATCACCTGGAGCTGGGGGCGTTCTACCAGAGTAAGCGCGACCGCTTCCGCGAGCAGCTGCTGGGCACGCGGCTGAAGCCGCTACCGGTGCCGGGTGGTTACTTCCAGCTGGTCGACTATTCGGCGATCAGCGACCTGCCGGACCATGAGTTCGTACGCTGGCTGACCATCGAGAAGGGCGTCACCGCGATCCCGTTGTCGCCGTTCTACGAAACCCCGCCGGCTGGGCAGCGTCTGGTGCGGCTGTGCTTCGCCAAGAACGATGCGACGCTGGATGCGGCTATCGAGCGCTTGCGCGCGCTCTGACCTCATAGCCACCATGGACACTGGTTTGCTCGTTTTCCTGTTGGCGTTCGGCGCATTCCTGCTTGCGGTTGCGGTGAAAGGCTATCTGTTCCTTTCCGTGGTTCAACCCGGCCTGCACGTACGTGGAGTGTCGGTGGATGAGGGACGTTTGGCATTTCGTGGCAGCTTTGGTCGCTATACCCGGGAGTATCTGGCGTTGCTTGATGATGTCGAGCGACGCCAGCCGGTTAATCGTTGGATCGCGCGGCTGCAGTGGTGGGTGCCGGTACTGGGTGCGGCCATGGCGGCCAGCGCTGTTCTTTCTTCATGGCTTTCAGGACGATGACGACAATGCAGGACCTGCGTATTTCCCTGGTGCAGGGTGACACCCGCTGGCACGACCCGGCGGGTAACCGCAATTATTACGGTGCGCTGCTCGCGCCGCTGGCGGGCAGCACTGATCTGGTGATCCTGCCGGAAACCTTCACCAGCGGTTTTTCCAACGACGCGATTGACCAGGCTGAAGACATGGACGGCGCGACCGTTGCATGGATCGCCGAACAGGCGCGCGCGCTGGGTGCGGTAGTGACCGGCAGCGTGCAGCTGCGGGTTGATGGCAGCGTCTACAACCGTCTGCTGTGGGCCACGCCCGAAGGCGAGTTGCACTACTACGACAAGCGCCACCTGTTCCGCTTTGGCGGCGAGCACAAACGTTATGCGGCCGGCAACGAGCGGCTATGCGTGGAATGGAAGGGCTGGCGGATCAATCCGCAGATCTGTTACGACCTGCGTTTCCCGGTGTTCTGCCGTAACCGGTTTGACGTGGAGCGGGCAGGGCAGATGGATTTCGACCTGCAGATCTTCGTTGCCAATTGGCCGTCGGCGCGCGCCTACGCGTGGCAGACCCTGGCGCGTGCCCGCGCGATCGAGAACCTGTGTTACGTCGCGGTGGTGAACCGTATCGGTGTGGATGGCAACGGCCTGCACTATTCCGGTGATAGCGCGGTGATCGACTTCCTCGGCCAGCCGCAGCTGGAGATTCGCGAACGTGAGCAGGTTGTCACCACCACCATCTCGGCGCAGGCGCTGATGGCACATCGCGAGCGCTTCCCGGCGATGCTGGATGCAGATGCGTTTACCTTGGGCGGGCCGGTAGTGCTTCGCTGAACGCAGGCCGGGCGCCAGGTCTGCTGGCTCTTTGCAAGGCGCAGGGGGGCTGTCAGGCTCGGTGCCGGCTCCAATCAAGTAGAGGATGCGCGATGAAAAAGATGATGGCGGTGGCTGCGGTGCTGGCGCTTGGTATGGCGCCGGCGGCGCAAGCGGCGGGCAATATCGACTGTGAGCTGCACTACAACCTTACTGGTTGGTCGATGTTCTACAAGACCTCCAGTGGTACCGGCACGATCACCTGCGACAACGGTGCCAGCATCCCGGTCAAGATCAGCGCCAAGGGTGGCGGTTTGACCGTGGGTCGCACCACCATCACCGACGGTCGCGGCAGGTTCAGTGGCGCGTATTCGCTCAATGATTTGTTGGGGACCTACGCAGCAGCTGAGGCACATGCCAGCGCGTCGCGTGCCAATGATGCGCAGGCGATGACCAAGGGTGACATTTCGCTTGCATTGGCCGGTACGGGGCATGGCTGGAGTATCGGTGTTGGGTTTGGCAAGTTCGTGATTGAGCGGCGCTGATTTTTTTGTGGCGGTGAACCTTAGAGCAAGAGCTCGCCCTCATCCGCCCCTCCGGGGCACCTTCTCCCGCTAGCGGGAGAAGGGCCAGAGCCGAAGCAAGGGCCAGAGCCGAAGCAAGGGCCAGAGCCGAAGCAAGGGCCAGAGCCGAAGCAAGGGCCAGAGCCGAAGCAAGGGCCAGAGCCGAAGCAAG
>NZ_JBRRDW010000020.1:0-76474 GCF_056759895.1 Stenotrophomonas sp. STEN038 | reverse complement strand
CTTGAACAAGATCGCCAGACGTCTCAACGAAAGACCTCGTAAGACCTTGGGCTTCCAGACGCCAGCCGCTAAGCTGAGCCAAGCCGTTGCGTCGACGGGTTGAACTCACCGTGGCCTTTTTCGGGTCGCATCTTCATGGTGGGGGAAGCCAGCACCTGCGGCTGCGATCAAAGCATGGCGTTTCGGCGCGTTGCGCCACCGGGCTTTGCGGGCTGCGCCCCGTGCCGTCTTTGCCGTCACGGCCATTCGACTCCAATCCCTCACGCCTTCGCGCCTGCGGCGCTGCGCGCTACGCTTGCCTCCAGGGGATCGGCGCAAGGCCCATCCCCGCCGCGCTGCACTTGGCGCCCCTTGAACACCGCCGAACTGGCCTGCGCCGGATCGACCCCGCCCAGCCTACGGCAGGGCTGCCGATGCGAGCTGGCTTTCAGCCTCGCTCATCAGCACCGCAGTGCTGCATTCGAGCGCGCCGGCAATCTTGAAGATGATCGCCAGCGTTGGCATGTGCTCGCCGCGCTCGATCTTGCCCATGTGCGAACGTTCGACGCCAGCCAGGTGCGCCAGCGATTCTTGCGCGATACCGCGCTCTATCCGCAGCGCACGCACCGCAGCGCCGAAGGCGTGAGCCAACTCGGCGTCATGGGTGGTGGAGCCAGCCGGTCGGCCGGGCTGGACGGATCGCTTCTGCATGGACAGAAGCGTCGATTCGCCGCACAATTAAAACCACGTTATCTTTAACTCATTCATCAAAACCCCACCGTTTTACGCTTCTGCAGAAATCCGTATTTACGGACTCCGACAAAGGAGCAGACCCACGGAATCACAATCGTGTTCATGCCCAAATCCGCCGATACGGTTTTGCGCCTTCACGCTTTGGCGGATTCGTGCAGCCGACGGGAATCGCCATGAATCCGCTCATCACCGAGGACGACCGTGTGTGTCTGCTGGCCCACGGCCAGGCCCGCGCCGCTGGCCGGGCCATCGACCCGGTGCCCGTGGTCCGGTTGTTCACGCCGGACGCGCATGTGACTTGGCTGCTGGCCGCGCTCGATCCCGCCGATGGCGACACCGCCTGGGGACTTATCGACCTGGGGATCGGGATGCCGGCGCAAGGCACCGTCAAGCTATCCGAGCTGGCCGTCATCGTCGGGCCGCGCCAGCAGCCCGTGATGCGTGACCTCTATTTCTGCCCGACGCACACGCTGTCGGAATACACCCGGCTGGCCCAGCGCGACGGGGCTATCCCGGACTGAACAAGGCTGACTGTGATTTTTTCAGTCTGGTGTCATGCCGGTCAGGTCTCAATCGGCATTCTTGCGGCATACCCCGGCCAGTCTGATCGAAACAGTCATGATGCGTGGCGCGGGTTGCGGCAGGCTGGTCAATGCAGCGCTCCAAGTTCGGAGTGCCGCCGCCGCCGTATTGAGACAAACACTGCAACGCATCGGAACCATTCGGTCTTGACCCCTTCCACCTATCTTGAACCTCCCATTTTTCCAACGATGGCGATGTAGCGCGTAGTCCTTTCCGTGACGGCGAATCCTGTTCTCAGGGAGGAGGCGTCATGGTCAATCCCCATCACCTCGCGCACTGGTATCCCACTGCGGCGTACCTGTTTGTCCTGTGGCTCGATGCGCTCGCGCTGGCTTGGGAATACCTGCGCAGGAATCCCGACTACCGGCTTGACTGGCTGCGCCATCATCGCCGGTTGCAAGCTGCGCAGCAGGCGGCGCAACGCTGGGGCTTGCGCCTGCTGGAAGACCCAGCCCTGGATGCGCGCGACGCGCATCCGGCCTGGCTGCCCGGCTCTGATGCCGTGGTGCAGCTCTACCCGGATGCCGATCCACCACTGGACGCCGCCGCGTTCGCGTTCTGGCACATCCCCGGCCATAAACACCTGCTGCATGATGGCAAGGGTCTGGCGTTGATCGCGCGCAGTCCTGGTCGCTGCCTGCGCTTCGCGCTGGCACCCGGCCTGCAAGACGGCATGGCCGTGGTCCATGCCTATCGCGGCGGCACTACCGCGCCTGCGCGCGGCTATGCGCCGGGCGCAGCCATTTCCGATGCCAAGCCCAGGCCAACACCGGCCGCGCTGCTGGAACTGCATACCCTGCAAGCGCTCGACGCCACCCTGGCGGGCGCGTCCTTGCGCGAGGTCGGTGAAGGCTTGTTCGGCGTGGATGCCTTGGCCGATTGGTACAGCGACGGTGGCCTGCGCTCGAAGGTGCGCCGCCTGGTGCGGCGAGGCGATGCACTGATGCGCGGCGGCTATCGCCAGATAGCACAACTTTCGCCGCTTGAGAAGGGTCGTTCTGATGGTGACGCAAAACGACCCTGAGCAGAACAGCTTGGTTTTCTGAGACTGCCTCCATCCGGTTGCGCTGGTGCAGCCGGCGTTTTCAACCGATGGAGGTTCACGCCATGCGTTCCGCTCCCTTGCGGCCTGCCGCCACTGCTGTCACTGCGTCCATGCAGCCTCAACGCTACCTGACCAACGACGAAGCCGCCGAGTACCTGCGCCTGTCGCCGCGCACGCTGGAGAAACAGCGCGTGATCGGCGGTGGCCCGCGCTTTCGCAAGTTCGGCCGCCGCGTCATGTACGCCGTGGCCGACCTCGACACATGGGCGGCCGACCGCAGCTTCGAGACGACTTCCGATCCCGAGTACGCCGAGCACCATGCGGCGGACAGCCGTGCGCGCTGATCGCTGGCGCGCGGGTGGCCTTTGCCATGTCCAGCCCTGCGCTGCCCGCGCGGCAGCAGCCGATGCAGGAACACGAACAGCTCGACCTGTTCCGCGCCTTACCGGGCGAAGGCATGGCGCCGCGCGACAGCCAGGATTTGATGGCCTATCCGTTCTTCTCTCTGGCGAAGTCCAAGCGGGTCAAGCCCATCGACTTTCGCGCGGGCAATGTGACGATCCGCGTGGAAGGCACGCAGGAGCATGGCATTGCCACCATTTGGGACGCCGATCTACTCATTTGGGCGGCCTCGCAGATCGTGGAAGCGCGCGACGCGGGCTTGCGCCCGTCACGGCTGATGCAAGCCACACCCTACGAGATCCTGCGCTTCATCGGGCGCGGCAAGTCGCTGCGCGACTACCAGCGCCTCAAGGCCGCGCTCGATCGTTTGCAATCCACGACCGTGGCCACATCCATCCGCGAGACGACAGGCCGGCGCCTGCATCGCTTCTCGTGGATCAACGAATGGAAGGAACTGGCCGATGCCAGCGGCACACCGCAGGGCATCGAGCTGATCCTGCCGGACTGGTTCTATGCGGGCGTGCTCGATACCGCTTTGGTGCTGACTATCGACCCGGCGTATTTCCGGCTGACCGGCGGCATCGAGCGCTGGCTGTACCGCTTGGTGCGCAAGCACGGCGGCAAGCAGGCATACGGCTGGCAGTTCGACTTTCGCTACCTGCACCAGAAATCGGGCAGCACCGCCAAGCCCTACGACTTCGCCTGCGACCTGCGCGCGCTCGTCGCGCGGCAGTCGCTGCCCGGCTACGTCCTGGGCATCGAGCGGATGCCCGACAACGGCATGGAACTGCTGACGTTCCGGCCCGTGCCGCATACGGCACGGGGATAACTCCGGGACAGCCTGTGAATGGTGTCGTGCTATCAGGCGTGCGGGGTATCGTGCTATTAGGCGTGGGACTATCGTGCTATCAGGCGTGCCGATCGGCCGCAAACCCGCGCCAGCACTGGGTTTGCGCGTCCTCTAACTTTCCTAACTTCATTTCTCTAACTTTTAGTAGGGAAGCGCCGCTGCGGTGGACAACCACCACGCGGCCACAAGCACAGCAGCAAAAGCCCTGCTTTCCAGCATGGAGGGCTAGGCCATGATCGTCGCTTTGCTCAACCAAAAAGGCGGCGTGGGAAAGACCACGCTCGCCACGCACATCGCCGGCGAGTTGGCGATGCGCGGCCAGCACGTCGTGCTGCTGGACGCCGATCCGCAGGGTTCATCGCTGGATTGGACGCAGCGCAGAAGCCAGCAAGGCTTGCCACGGCTGTTCAGCGCCGTGGGCCTCGCACGCGAAACGCTGCATCAGGAGGCGCCAGAACTCGCCAGGCGGGCCGATCACGTCGTCATTGACGGGCCACCACGCATCGCCGCCTTGGCGCGCTCTGCGCTGCTGGCGGCCGAGCACGTGCTGATCCCCGTGCAACCCAGCCCCTACGACCTGTGGGCCAGCGCCGAGATGGTGGCGCTGATCCGCGAGGCGCAAGTCTTTCGGCCCGCGCTGCGCGCGGCCTTCGTCATCAATCGGCGCGTCAGCACCACCATCATCGGGCGCGAAGCGCGCCAGGCGCTTGCCGACCAGCCACTTCCTACGCTGCGCGCGGAAGTGCATCAGCGCATCGTGTTCGCCGACAGCGTGGCCGCTGGCCGGCTGGCACGCGAGACGGCGCCCGACAGCGCCGCCGCCCGCGAAATCACCGCGCTGGTGGATGAACTGCTGCGGTGGCCGGCATGACCGCGAAGCCGCCACCGAACAGCAAACGCACGGCCAAGCGCGTCGGCATCGGCGCGCGTCCGCCCGCGAATCCGCACGCCGAGGCGTGGATTCGTCAGGGCGACGCCGATGCGCTGGGCAAGGGCGACCTCTACACGGCTCGCCTCACGCTCGACATCACGCCCGCGATGCGCGCGCGCATCAAGGTATCGGCCTTCACGCAAGGCGTGACCGTGGCCGATCTGCTGCGCGGCCTGCTGGAGCGCGAGTTTCCAGAACACCGCAGGGAGAGCACGCCATGACCGCATTCGCTTCGCCTGCCGCTGTCGCGGCCACGGCTGCGCTGCAACCATCACCGGCCGCGCTCGCTGGCCAGCCAGCGAGCGCACTGCTGACGCGCGTGGCGCTGGCCTACATCGAGCCACGCTTCAAGCTCTATCTGCGCTTCGGCGAGCCTGCGCGCATCATCCGGCTCGACCGCTGGCGGCGCTGCGCCGTATTCCTGCCTAACGCGGTTCTGTGCCGTGTCCGCTGGCAGGCCAACGACTACGGCACTGTGCGCTGGCAGCTCATGGTGATGCAGGCTTGCACGCCGCTCGATGCGGCGCAGCGCATTCCTGGCGTGCAGCCGGGTGCGCGTTTGCTGCTGCACGCCGAGGGCGAGAACCAGGTGCGCGCCGCGCTGGAGCGCATCGACGCCATCGAGGCGTTGAGTATCGCACCCGCCGCTGTCTCGCCCGCGTACTGGCGCACGCTCGCCAACCGGCTCGCGGCGCGTTTGGCATTACCCGAATACACAGCAGAGCGGCACGCCGCCTGGCTCATCGGGAGGGCACTGCCATGACGCTTCCATCCGCCGTTGCCAGTGCAGCGGGCATTCCGCCGCGTCCTCGTTCGCGCCTGCGCGCTCGCCTCGTGCTGGCGGGCATATCCACCTGCGGCCTCGCTGCGCTGGCCTGGGCGTCCTTCTTGCATCCGCTGCCGCGCCTGATCTACAACCCGTCCGATAGCGTGGCGGTCGGCTGGTATAGCGTCGATCCGCTGGGCCACGGCACCGGCTCGCTGCCAGGCTCTTTGTCCGTGGGCGGCATCGTCCTGACCACGCTGCCGCCAGACGCCGCCGCGCTGGCAGCGCAGCGCGGCTACCTGCCGGCGCGCGTGCCGCTGCTCAAGCGCGTGGGCGCCGTCGCGCCGCAGGAGGTGTGCATCACTGGCCGCGTCGTCCGCATCGACGGCGTGCCTTCGGCCGCCGTGCTGCCTGCCGACCGCTGGGGCCGGCCGCTGCCATCCTGGCAGCAATGCCGTCGCCTCGAAGCCGGGGAACTGTTCCTCTTGAGTGTGACCAACCCGGCGTCGTTCGACAGCCGGTATTTCGGGCCGGTCAGCGCATCCGCCGTGATCGGCGTCGCGCATCCGGTCTGGCTGGAGTCCCGCCCATGATGGCCGCCGACTCGCTGCACGTTGCCGTGCATCTCATCGTGCCATCGGGCGTGTCGTGCTGCTGTCCGTCGCCATGCTGTCGCGCGTGCAGTGCGCGTGCATTCGCACCGCACTTCGCGCTGCCTCCGGCGCAGCCATCCCATGTGCAGGCGTCTTGCCTCGAACGCGCCCGGCCTGCGGCCGTGTCCGCGTTCGCCGGCGCGCTGGCTGCTCACGCAGCAGCGCCACCGGGCCGCCGCTGCCCGGAGCGCCAGCGAGGGGCAAAGGCGGAAGGCAAGACAAAAGGACGCGGCACCGGGCCGCGTCGAAAGCCAGTCTGCACGTCGGGGTGGCGCGGCACGCAGCGGCTTCGCCGCCGTGCCGCTTGGGGCGCGAAGCCCGTGCCAATGCAGGGCTGTCCGCGTGCTTCGCACGCCCGGACACGCCATAGCTTGCAGGGAGAGCGGCCATGACCGACCGCCGCGACGACGATTTCCGGGTGCGTCCGAGCGCCCCGAAGAACCGAGGCAAGGGCCAGGGCTTCGTCTCCAAGGTGCTCAAGCAGGCGGGCAAGGCCAGCGGCGGCAAGTCTTCAGTGCGCCGTCCTGGCGGCAGTGGCAAGGGCGCCGGCCAGCGGCCCGGCTCGCGCCTGGGGCGCGGCCATACGGCGGCGCGCTTCGCCGGCGCGAAGCTGACGCCCATGTCGCGGCGGGTGACCATCAAGACGCTGCTGGTCAATCAGCGCAACGCCAGCCCCCAATCGCTGGCGAAACATCTGCGCTACATCGAGCGCGACGGCGCGGGCCGCGATGGTGAACCGGGCCGGGCCTACGGGCCGCAGACCGACGAAGCCGACCTTGACGCCTTCAAGGAGCGAGCCTCCGACGACCGGCACCATTTCCGCTTCATCGTCTCCCCGGAGGACGGCGCCGAGCTGGACGACCTGCGTACCTACACCCGGCATCTGATGAACCGTATGGAAGCCGACCTGGGCACGCGGCTGGATTGGGTGGCAGTCGATCACTGGAATACCGACAACCCGCACGCCCACCTGATCGTGCGCGGGCGTGACGATACCGGCAAGGACCTCATCATCGCGGGCGACTACATCGCCGATGGCTTCCGCCATCGCGCCGCCGAGCTGGCGACCGAATGGCTGGGGCCGCGCACCGAGCTGGAGATCCAGCAGGCCTTGCAGCGCGAGGTGGAGCAGGAGCGGTGGACGAGCCTGGATCGCACATTGCAGCGCGAGGCCGGTGAGGATGGCCGAGTGCAGATCCAACGGTTCAACGAACCGCGGCTGCAACGCCAGCGCCTGCTGCTGATCGCCCGCCTGCAACACTTGCAGCGCCTGGGCCTGGCCGACGAGACGCAGCCGGGCACCTGGGCTGTCCATGCCGATGCGGAGAAAACCTTGCGTGCTCTCGGCGAGCGTGGTGACATCATTCGCACCATGCAGCGGGCCATGCGCGGCGAGCCGCGCGAGCTGGCGGTGTTCGAGCCGGGAGACGATGGCCGGACTATCCTCGGGCGCGTGGCCGCGAAAGGGCTGGCCGACGAGCTGCGCGACCGGGGCTATCTGGTCATCGACGGTGTGGACGGCAAGGCCCATTACGTCGCGCTCAACGCCCGCGACGAGCTGGCGAACTATCCGGCCGGCGCCGTGGTGGAAGTGAAGGGGGCGGCCGACGTGCGTGCGGCCGACCGCAACATCGCCGCGCTGGCAAGCGGTGGCCTATACCGCACCTACCATCACCTGGCCGTCGCGCAGGGCCAGGCCGTACCGGGCCGTGATCCGCAGGAGGTCGTGGCAGCCCACATTCGCCGGCTCGAAGCCTTGCGCCGCACCGGCATCGTGGAGCGTGTGGCCGAAGGGCTATGGAAGGTGCCTGGCGACCTGCCCGAACAGGGCCGCCGCTACGACGCGCAGCGCCTGGGCGGCGTGGCCGTGGAGCTGAAATCGCATCTGCCCATCGAGCGGCAGGCCCGTGTCATCGGCGCCACCTGGCTCGACCAGCAGTTGATCGGCGGCGGCTCAGGCCTGGGCGATCTGGGCTTTGGCGGCGAGGCCAAGCAGGCGATGCAGCAGCGTGCTGAATTCCTGTCCGAACAGGGGTTGGCCGAGCGGCGAGGGCAGCGCGTGATCCTGGCGCGCAATCTGCTGGGCACGCTGCGCAATCGGGAACTGGCGCAGGCGGCCAAGGACATTGCTGCCGAAACCGGCCTGGCGCATCGCCCGGTGGCTGACGGCCAGCGCGTAGCAGGAATCTACCGGCGCTCTGTCATGCTTGCCAGCGGGCGCTACGCCATGCTCGATGACGGCATGGGCTTCAGCCTCGTGCCGTGGAAACCCGTGATCGAGCAGCGGCTGGGCCAGCAGCTCGCCGCGACGGTACGTGGCGGCGGCGTGTCATGGGAGATTGGAAAACAGCGTAACCTCACTATTTGAAGAATTCTCTCGCCCTCGGATTCAGCGTGGCCCTTCTGCTTCAAGCGGGCGTTTTCAATACCTCAACGTATCCAATCAGCTCGGCCGAATAGCTGCCATCTCCATTGGCCGCGCCCTTGTGTTTCAACTCACGTTGCAACGTTGGCTCCACGGTGTGGGCAAACAACGCCAGCCGCTGCTCCGGTGTAAAACTCGGCGAGATCGCCGATGCTTGCAGATACCGTTCGCATTGCCGCTCAATAGTCGGCACCCGTGTCCCGTCCTGCTTGACTGCGATGGGCTGCACCACCACACGGCGCTCACCGTTGCCGGCAGACGCCTCCACCATCCACAAGGACAGCAGCACCGGCTCGTCAACATCCCCAGCCACCGCAATGCCGATGTCTTCGGGCGTCACGCTGCGCCAGCGGCCAAGCTCTTCCTGTACCAAGGGGTGATCCAACCCCATCAGTTCCAGATCGTCCCTGCTGGTGGCGGTATCGCGGTTCAGTGTGAACCGTGCACGGCGCGTGCCATCCACTGTCACAAGGTCGTAGGTTTCTTCGTCCACCTTCAGCAGCTTCTGCTGGCGGTCTGCCACGGCCGCCGACAGAAAACGCACCAGCCGATCCAGGCTGGAGGACACATCCGAGAAGGGCTGGTAGTCATCGAGGCTGAAACCGTCAAGGTCTTGAAACAGGTCGAACACCACCTGCCGTGCCTCGCGGGAATTGGACAGTGCCGCTTCCAGCTCCACCTGTGTGCGTTTCAGTTCAGGGTCAGACAGCGCCTCCTGGTACAGGCGGTCGTAGTTCAACCGTTCGGAAAGCTGTCCCAGAATCTGCGCCCGAAGGTCTTCGGCCACATTGCCCTGGTCATCGACCTTGCCGACCGTGCGTGCAATTTCAGTCAACTTCTCGTCCAGCAGCAGGAAGATGCGCCCCTCGATGGTGTCCGACAGCACGAGGTTGTAGACCTGCGCCGTGTGGTTCTGTCCATAGCGGTGAATGCGCCCGATGCGCTGTTCCATGTCCATCGGGTTCCACGGCAGGTCGAAATTGAACAGAATGCGCGCAAATTGCAGATTCAAGCCCTCGCGGCCAGCCGCTGTACACACCAGCACACGTGGCCCGTCTTTCAGGCGGAACTTCCGCTCTGCTGCCAGCTTGGCACCGTGATCGCCGCCACGCAGCACCACCACGCCCTGGCCGGGATAAGCCTGTTCAATTTCGCGGGCAATCAGATCGACCGTGCCGAGGTAGGTGGCGAAGATCACGATCTTTTCATTGGCGTTCTGCCGCCACAGATGCCCCAAACCATCGAGCAGCTTTTGTGCCTTGGTCTCGCGCTGCTGCGGGAAGATGCGCAGCAAGTCACCAATGCGCAGGCGCTCCTCGGGCAGATGCAAATCCACCACAGCAGACGCTGCCTCCTCGGCGTGCGTAGCCGAATACTCGCTGCCATAGGGGTCGGAGGCCATTTCCAGCGCCTCTTGATCCAGCTTCTTCACCAACCGGTACTTGAGGTCAGCCAACACGCGATCCACCTCGCTGCGCCCAACGCTGTCGCGCGGCAAGCCAAATTCCTCGTGAATCAGCTCGCGTGCTTCCTCGGTCAGGCGTTCGCGGCCTTCGATGTCCAGCTCCTTGTCGCGCAGAAATGCCTCGTGCAGCGTCAGCATCAACAAGCGGCGCTTGAGCGTGCGGCGCACGGCGGCAAAGCTCGATGCCGCGATCTTCTGGAAGATCGCCATCAAGAAGCCCAGTGCACGCCCCTGGTTGCCCTGGCGTCGGGCCAGATCGAACCCGTCTTCCAGGTATTCGCGCAGCTTCTCGTAAAACAGCCGCTCCTCCTGATTCATCAGGAAGGACTCGGTATGCACCCAGCGCCGGGCAAACAGCGGTGAGCCATCGGGCTGGCAGGCATCGGCCTTGGTACGGCGGAACATCACCGTGTTCAGGCGATGGCGATTTTCCAGCATGTCCTCGGGACTGCCAAACAGCGTGGGGTTCAAAAGCTGCGCCAGCATCCAGAACTGGAAGTGATTGCCTTGGTGCGGCGTAGCAGACAGAAGCAAGAGATCCCGCGCGTGATCCTTCAGCGCTTCGGCCAGCTTGTAGTTTTCCGTCTTGCGCACCTTGCCGCCCGTGCGGTGGGCAGTCAGGTGATGCGCTTCGTCAAACACCACCAGATCCCAGCGTGGCGCATCCAGCAGGCGCTTGATACGGGCAGGGCGCTTCAAGGTGTCGATGCTGGCAATCAGCCGGTCGTGTTTGGCGAAGGCATTGGTCTTGCGGTCGGTGACATCGCCTTCGGAGCCAAACACCTCGAAATCGAGGTTGAACACCTCGTTCAATTCGCGGTGCCAGTTGTTCACCAAGCCTGCGGGCACCACCATCAGCGCCCGGGTCAACTCGCCCCGGCTGGCCAGTTCACGCAGAATCAGCGCGGCCTCGATGGTTTTGCCCAAGCCCACCTCGTCGGCGATCAGGTAACGCCGTGGTGAAGCAGTCGCAATGCGGTGCGTCAGCACCACCTGGTGCGGCAGCAGGTCAATGCGCGCCGAGGTGAGTGCCGAGGCGCTTTCCATCACCGGCAGTGCGTGCGCCTCGTAAGACAACCATGCCTTGCGTGCGCGGTCTGAGCCGCCTGCCACCGATTGAAGAATGCGCTCGGTACGGGTGCGGTCGCGGCGTACCGAACTGACCGGTACGCGGCGCTCGCCCACCACGCCGAAGAACGCGCGCAGATAGCCATCGTGCGCGGGTTCGAGCACCACGCCTGGGCCGAATTCGGTGTGGGTGATGCGCTCGCCGGGCTGGAACGAATCCTGAAAATCGTCTACTTGCACGCGCTGGCCTCAAGTAATCCGCAGGTGAAACAGGCCGGCCGCTTTCGCGCCCTCGCGCAGCAAGATTTCCTGCGGGTACTCGTTAGCCTCACCCCACAGAAGGCGCCCAAAGTCGAGTAGTTGACCCCGATGCGGCGCTTCGCACAGCCAGGTCACTGCGTCGGTGGAGGCCTGCACGCGCAAACGGCCCTGGCCCTGCGGCAGCCAGAAGATCAAGGCTGCTTCGCCTGCGTATTCATCCTGAAATGACAGGATGGCGCGTTTGATCGTGTCGCCCAGCCAGATTTCGGCCTGATCGGGAGCCAGCAAATCAAGGCTGCCCTCCAGCCCGGCCACCACCAGCGTTTGCCCACCGTTGCTGGGCAGGTCATCCGGCCAGCCCTGCCCACCGGGGGCTGCCGCCTGCAAAAACTGCCGCAGGCTCCAAACCTCGCCCGCTGCGCACACGGTGTTGCGCGCTTCCTCGTCCCACAGCCAACTGGTGCCGCGCCGTTGCCATACCGTATCGAGCACCTGCCTCATTGCGCATACTCCTCATCGTCATCGAACAACGAAACCTGCAGTGGCTTGGGTGCCTGGCTGGCTTGCCAGGCTGAAAAGATCGACACCGCGCGCGAGGCCGCGTTGCGGGTGGTTTGATCCGATCCGTTCTTTTGCAACCACTCCAGCAGCGGCTTGAGCGCGATGTGCGGCTTGAAGTTTTCGTTCGTCAGCGTGTCCGAGGCATTGATGCCGCTGCCATCCACGCAGGCACCGATCAGCACCAGCGCCTGATCCAGATCGGACGTGAGGCGGCGGCGGTGTTTGCCCGACCACTCGCGCGCGAACTCCAGCGCATCGGTGCGGGTGAAGACCTTGTTCTTCTCCGCGCACCAGCCACGCTGCACGAACTCGTCGGGCGTGGTGATCGAGCCTTTGAGGAACTTCTGCAACTGGTCGCGCTTCAGTTCGGCGGCATGGCCGAAGGTACGCAGGAACTGGCGCGAGATTGGTTCAGCGTTGACCGGCGGTGCTTCCTTGCCCTTGTCGGCGTCTTCGTCGATGAGCTGGTTGATACCGACCAGCGCATCGCGCACGGAGATGGTGCGCCCCTCATCGACATACACCTTGCCGTAGTGGCGCGAGAAGTATTCCAGCGCCTTGCCGCGCCGGATCACCTGGATGTCCGCCGCTGGCAGGCCTTCCTTGGCGTGGTTCTCCAGCATGGTCTGCAACTGGCGCACGTCGGCCATCACCTCGCGGCGCATCCGGCCCCAGCTCACCGGCTTGGGCTCCTCGGTGCGCTTGCGGCAGACGTGGATGATGTCGTACTCGATGGTCTTGGAGCCGAACTGACCGGAGTCCATTGCCGTATCGGCTCGGATCGGATAGGTCGCTTCGAGGTAGTAGCCCGCTTCGAACAACGATTCCAGCACCGCTACCCAAGGTTCGTCCTCGCTGTGATGGAAAGTGAAGGCCAGTATGCCGCTGGGCTTGAGAATTCGGTGCGCTTCACGCCAGCACTGCGTGAGGAGGCGTTGGTAAAAACCGTCTGGATCTTCTGGCTCGCGGGCTGGGTTGGTGACTGCTTCGAGCGATTTTGGCGTGTAAGGTGCTGAAAAAATATCGGGATACTTATCTTTCAGTAGCAGACGAAGCCAGACGTAGAAGAAATCTGAAAGCTCAGAGTAATGGATAAGTCCACCAAAAGGTGGATCTGTGATAACGAGATCAACTGAACCGCTAGAAATCTGAGCGAGGTCGCTCGATGACCCGCACGAAAGTGTGGTGCCTTCCTCTGTAGGCGGATCGTTAGGAAATACCTTTTCGGTCTTCCCTGATGTCTCAATACCCGTGCCTACAAGTTGAGTGACAGGCACCAAATCCCAAGGGCGTTGCCTCCATTCCGCCCCATTGGCTATCGCGTCACCAGCAGAAATCCAGCGACCATCGCCAACTGGCGCAAATACAGGCACCTCGAGTAGCGTATTCCTCGGATGGAAATTATTGTTCGCGAAGTGCTTCGTCGCTTGATCGTTATTCGGGTGATACACGGTGAACATGCAGTTGAACCGCAAGAACTGCTGAAGCGCGCCAAGAGCAAACTCACGAACATTCCAGTCGTAGTTGCCGACGGCATTGATTGCTTTCAATAGTTGCGCATGCACAAGCAACTGACGTGGATTGAACATCGTCCACCAATGCGTGAAACCGTGGTTTGGCACGCCGCCTTGCAGATGGTGGGTCATGAAACCGTAGGCCAGTTCGGAGCGCGGCCAGTAGCCCTTCAGGTCGGTATCCTTGCGCGCTTCCCATTCCGCGAATGCGGAGTCGTACTGCCTGGCGTGTGAGGCATCGTAGGCAGCGAAGAATCGGCCGCTATAGGGTTTGCCTGCTTCATCGCGCTTGGGCGCGTAGCCCTGCACCGCATAGGCGGCCATCGGCCCGGTTTTGCCCGTGGCCTTGATGGTGGTCAGCACATCCTGCACCGTGCCGCAGGCCGAGCAGGCGTAGTGCGACTTCTTCGGCACTGTGCCTTTCTCGGGCGCGAACGTGACGCCCGTTTCCGGGTCGGTCACTTCATCCGGCAGCTCGCCGCGCACCTCCAGCAGGCGAATCTTCGCGGCGCGTACCGCGTCCCAGCGCGTGGTCGCCGCCACGTCGTCCTGCGCCGAGCCGCCGTAGGGCAGGCCGTTCCCATCCTGCTTGGCCTCGCCCGCCAGCCATTGCGGATGCACCAGCAGGCTCAGTTCCACCTTCTTGTTCTTGCCCTTGCCCAGATTCACCATCGCGGTGTGGCCACAGTGCGGGCAGATCACGCCTTTCTTGCGGTCGAGCACGGAGTACGCGGGCTCGCTGGGCGCGACGTAGAACGGCGCGTCGGGGGCCATCCGCGCGGCTTCTTCCTCTACGTCGAAGGCTTCGCCGCACTTACCGCAGCGGTGTTCCCAATGCTTGACGGTGAGCGTCTTCACCGCCATCACCGGGCTGGTCATGATCGGCGTGCGGTGGCCGCAGCCCGTCACCTGACACGGCCCGTGTTTTGCCCAGAAGGTGTAAATGATCTCGGGGCCTTCGTAGCGGTAGTGCTTGCGCTCGTCGCGCGGGATGGCAAGCGGGTCGAAGTCGGCGGGCATCGCCTTGTTGCTGGGCAGATGCGTCCACTTGCCTCGTTCACCTTGCGGGCCGTCGCAGTAGTAGTACGGCATGATCTGCGGCTTGACCTCGGCCTCGATGTCGGCGAGCAGCTTCTTGACTTCCTCCAGATCGACGTTCGCCAGCTCCTGCTTCACCACAAACCACGCGACCGGGTTGAGGTCGTTACCGACCATCTGCATCCCCAGGCGCGAACCTTCCACCAGCGTGGTGCCGCCGCCCATGAAGATGTCTGCCACCTTCAGGTGCTTGAACGCGCCTTTCTTCTGGTGGTTCGCGTAGTAGTTGGCCCAAACGGTTTTGGATGTTTGAAGAGTGTCATCTGGCGCCTTCGTTGCGGCTGCAACGAGCATCGACCGAAAAACGCTAGATGGCCTCCGTGCCCACCACTTTGCCATTTGATAGATCGGCTTCGTGGCAGCGCCAGAAGATGATTCCACTGCTGCAATTTGATTGATCGCCAGAATTGGGAAGTCCACCTCCAGGCAGGTCTTCGGGCGATTCGGGTCGTTGAAGTCGACGGTTTCGAGCGCGACCGCTTTGCCTGCGCCGACGGCTTTGGCGACTTGCTGCGCGAGTAGTTCTTTTTTGGTGGCCATTCAAGCTCTTCCTTAATCTTCTTGTGCGCGGGATTGCCTGCGCATGTTTTCTACGGCAGCCACCAAATCGACTTCTGCTTTCGGCGTGGCCCAGCGCGTCCAGAATGGGATCGTTGCACTGCGCGGTTCGTGTTTGGGCTTGGCCATCTTGATGCGGGTCGGCAGCAGGGTCGCATCGCCAACCACCACAGCCTCGCCCACATCCAGCGTCGGCAACACCTCCATGAGCCCCTCCAGACTTTCTGGCAAAAGCTGCCTGACCACCGATTGGTCAGTCTTGTTGGCCAGCCGCAGGCTGATGATGTTGCTGCACTGGCTGAGAATGGTCGTGCTGACATCCGAGGGTCGTTGGCTGACTACCATCAGCCCAACACCGTACTTGCGACCCTCTTTGGCGATGCGCTCGAAGTTTTCCAGGGCGCGCTTTTCCATTGGGCCAATGGAGGCAGCACCGCTGGGCAAGTAGAGATGTGCCTCATCACAGACGAGCACGATAGGATGGCGGGCATCGCCATCCGCCCCAGGTGAACTCCAGAACTGGATTTGGTAGACGATTCGCGCAACCAGACCAACGACGACCGGTAGGATGTCCGAGGGCACCTCCGAAAAATCGACAATCTTGATGCCGGGGTTGATGCCATCTTGCTGGACGCCGGTGCCGAGCAGCTTTCCGGCTAGCTGGTGCAGCGCTTCGTAACTCTCGTATTCTTCTGGAGCCTGATACATGAAGGCATAGCGACGGTCTTTCGTTTTGACACTGATCCTGTTCAGAAATCGCGTCAGTTTTCCGAAAAGCGGCCCCTGCTTTTCTCCCTTGCTTCCTTGCACCATCTCCTTGTCTTTTTCTGCGATAGCCTCAATAAGATCGGCCAACCGATAGGGCACCGGAGTATCCACTGTGAATCCATCGAGCAGATCGTGCTTCCCCAGCCCTTCGATGGATTTCTTCTTCAACTCAACGACCTGCTTCATCAGTTCACTGGCCTGATTGGGGGCGCTCTCTTCAGACCGATCCACGAACAGTGATTGCATTTCGTCGTAATTCAGCAGCCAGAAGGGCAGGAAGATGGCACCGTCCTTCTTCGCTTTCAGATCGCCGATGCCTGCGATGCGGTAGTGGCTGGCGAACTTCATGCTCGAATATTCGCCGTGAAGATCGAACACGACGATATTCGCGTGCGGCAGTTGTGCAGACTGCTCAAGAATGGAGGCGACGGTGAAGGATTTGCCCGAACCCGTACTGCCCAGCAGCGCGGCATGGCGCTGGAAAAGCTTGTCGCCATCAATGTAGGCGCTGGCCTTGCCATCCAGGGTATAGGTGCCGACCTTGAGCGGTGCAGCCGCGTCCGCCTTGGATGACGCGCTCAAGATGCCCATGAAGTCTTCGAGAGATTTCTCCTCGATAGGGAACACAGGCCGGTTGATTTCCGGCAGGATGAAAACGGCGCGCGTGAAAGTGTCCTTGCGCTGTCCATCCCGGGCGCGATAGGTGCCGACCAGGCTGATCGACACGCCGTTTTCCTCTTGAGGCACGGCAGCCAGATCCGCTGACGGGTCAGCTTCGGGCAGCGTCGGCAGCTCCACTGGATGCCGCCACACCCGCTCGATGATGCCGATCAGCCATTCATCGCCCATCGACTGAATGGCGACCAATCGACCGACGCGCGCCTTTTGCAGGCGTTGACCGTCCGTCACCCGCACGGTGATCCGTGAGGTTTCAACACTGCGGACTTCGCCCAATGACTGCTCGTCGGTGAAACTGAAAATGCTCATCCTCGCCTCACTCCACAAATTTCTTCAAAAAGTCATCAAGTTGCCAGAGTGGCTCTGGTGACCGCACCGCATTCCCGTTCCAGCGACAAACCGCGCCGTCACCGTCCTTGAACACGGCAATCACGTGGGGGTGTTCGCCAAGGAGTTTTTCAATGTTCGGTGTCGGGTCGCGCGTGACAATGATTGCGGGCATGCCTGCGGTCAGGCGGTGCTTGATGACGCCTTGCAAATGGTCGTCGTTGAAGCCAAAGCCGATACACAACAGCGCCTGGGCATCGGCGAGTACCGCATTCATCGCGGTACGCATTTCGTCGAACAACGTATTGACCAGTGCGTCTTGGTACTTTGACGGGCCGGGGACGACAATGGCTCGTTCCGCAATGGAAACATCGTTGAGGGCTTCCACAGGCCCCTCGTCCGTCGTCAGCCAGCTGATTGAGCCATGAGGCTTGTACAGACGAACTGTTTTACAGATGCGGTGATCGACCTGCTGCTGGCGCTTCTCGGCCACCAGAACACGGCTGTACTGCGTTTGGAAGAGTGGCCGGGGACGCGGCTTACGCCGACGGAACCCCGTGAATCCTGTATCCAGGGGAATTTCCGCCAGATCACAAAACAACTCCAACAACGTGTCGTAGTTGGTTGTAATGACATGGATGCTGTCCGTGTTCTGCGGCGAGCCACTAAACAAGCGATTCAAGAGTCGTGACGGCGCATGGCCACCGGCAACCTTTTCACCAAGAATTTCCGCCTCTGCGGCGATGGCTCTATCAAGAATCAGCTTCGCGGTTTCTCCGCGTATGGCTGATACGATCTCTGCCCACTCCGCCATGCCAAGCGGAATGCCGTTCAGGCCAGCCTCCAGATTTGTCTTGATCGCTTCAACTGATTGCGCCCAGGCATTCCTTGCCCCATCGGTGGACAGGGCATCGTGCACAGCGGTTGCCAAGTGCTCCGCCAAAGCGCCCATACCGGGCAGGCCATAGCCACAGGAGAAGCCAGAGCCGACGAGCAGTACCGGGGTTTTGCGAAAAATCCCTTGGATGTCTGCGAAAAAATCTTCTGGCAATTCGGCCGCTGTCATATCGGCCTACTTCGATAGTTCAACGAAGGGCGACAGCACTTCCAGCAGCGAGAGACCGCCATGCGTCAAAGTCGGGTAGCCGCCCTGGCTGCGCCACTTTCTGCGCCCCAGCGCCAGCAGGTGTGCGCCGTGCGGGCTGTCGATTTGCAAGGCGACCGGAGGAACGAAGGGGCCTGCGTCGCCATTGCCTGCCTTGCTGCGACCGCTTGAAAAAATCTGCTTGAGGTGCGAGGCAACTTCGCCATCGGCATCGGGGAAGTAACCCGTGGCGGCGTAGCCGTGATCGGATGTGATGACCAAGCGCCGCCCATTGGCGAGGCGCTCAATAAAGCTCCAAAAGTCGTCACTGGAAAGTTGCTGCGCGGCATCTCTGGTCAGCAGCTCCAGACCTTGGCCCGCGCCGTAGTCGTGCAGCTTGGCGTCTGGCCAGTGATGCCAGAACACCCAGTTCTTCGCGCCCGATGCGTTGTCCACCAAACCCTCGCAGTCCTTCCACGGCAGGTCGATGGTTTCGGTCTGCGCCGGTTGCAGCTTGTGGGCCAAACCGCCGCCGTTGGCTTGTAGCTGGCTGCGGCTGGTCAGCCCCAATGCGCGGGCGAAGGGGTTGGTCTCGCTGGGCAGCTCGGATGCAGTAGCGGCCACTGCGTGCAGGATGAATCCACGCTCCTTGGCTCCTTGCAGCAGCCAGGGCAGTTCGCGCAGCGAGAGGGCATCCAGAATCAGCACGGCGCGCGCGGCGTTATAGCCATAACCGGGTTCGTTCCACCAGCGTGCAAGCCGGTCTGAGGTACGTTCCACACCACTGATTTCGGGTTGATCAAAGATCTGCCACAGATCCCAGCCGCTAGAGGCCAGAAACAAATCGAGCTCGCCAATTTCGCGGTCTCGCTTGACCACCTCGCTGGGGGCATTGCCTTCGGCCAGCGGTTTCGAGGCAATCTCCAGCACCCGATCGGTAATGACGCGCCACGCCTCTTTCGGGCTGTCCTGGGTCAAGCGCTGCAAGATTTGAGCATCCAACGCCATCAGTTGTCCTCCTTCTCAAGGCTCAGCTCGAAAGTCATGCCATCGGGCAGCTTTTTGAGCAATTCCTTGAGCTGCGCGCCGGTGGCGGCAGATATCTTGATGGAGATTTCGGCCACCGGTGTGGCTGGGCCAATGCCCCAGCCTTCGAGCTTGCCGATCAGGTTGAGTGGCGAGGTTGGCGGGTTAGAGAGCGGGACGCGTGGTTTGGCAGTGCTGTTTGTGCCGCCGAAAATTCCGCCCGACGTAGAGGCTGATGTGGGTGGAGTGCCAGGCTGCGGCTCTTGTACGCCGGGAGCCGGATTGGTACCACCGCCAAAAATATCGCCGCCCAATCCACCATTGCCGCCAGCAGGCGGCTGCGGCGCGGGTGGTGTGGTGCCGCCGGTCGCGGGCACGGCCGAGGGTTCCATCAGGAACACTTCATCAAGCTGACGCCCGGTGTAGGAGAGCTTGGGGCGCAAGCGCCGCCACGCAGATTCCTCGTCTTCGCCCGCGTGGGTTTGAAGGTGCTCCAGATTACGCAGGTTGATGGCGATCTTGCCGCGCGCACACAAGCGCAGGATGCGTTCCTTCATCGCGGTTTCCCCCAGCCAGGGGATGCAATCCTGACCCGCAGGGCGAGGCTCTTGCAGTTCACGCAGCAGCTTGCCGAGGGGGGCGTTCTCCGAGGCGGCTTCAAGAACGAGGTCTTCGAAATCTTCGGGAACAAAGAGGTCGTTGGTCAGGGTTTCTTCGATGCCCTCGGGGATTTGAGCACCTTGCTTTTTCAGGTGCTCGACACTGAACAGGGATTGCTGCGGGTTCTGGTGGTCATAGCGGTGCAGGATGGCAAACCGATCGAAGCGCTTCTTCAGGTTCTCGCGCAGCGTGCCTTCAAATTCCTTATGAAGTTTCTTGTATTCGGGGTTCTGCCCACTCCATTCCTGAGCCTTCATTTCGGCGCGGGCAAGGATGAGGAGGTCACGGTCCTGGAAGGCGTTGGTGGAGCCGGCACGGGGCAACAAGAAGCGAATGGTGTTGCGGCGCTTTTGCAGGTGGTCCTTGAGCCAGCGGCCCAGTGTCTGGTCCATTTTTTCCGGCTCATCTGGCAGCACCAGAATGGGCAGCCGGTCATCCCAGCGCTCCGGCTGCTCGGCTTCGTCGAGCGATGTCCACGGATCGTTCTGCCACGATTTTGGCAGGGCAATCACGCGGAAGGTTTTAGCGACCTCATCGCTGCCTCCGATGACGTAGCGCACCTGCTTGGCAAGCTGCACCTGATCGGAACCATCGGTGAACAGCTTGTCGTTGCGCGCGCAGGCCATCAGCTTGGCGCGGGGGTTTTCTTCCTCGCGGAAGACCAACCGTGGACCATCCTGGTGAATGTTGAAGCTGTTTTCGACAATGGTCGCCAGTTCGACCTGAAAGGCATTGCCATCTACCGGCTTGCTGCGGGTGATGTCCACCTGCAACGTGGCAGGATCGGCCCCGGCAAGATTGCCGACGGCGATGGAGCGGAGCCACAGCGCGCTCAGGATTTCTTGCAGGTGTGGGGCAAGGTTGGCGTGGTCGTACACCGCCTCGGTCACCGAAATGATGTTGTGCTGCGCTTTTTCGCGCAGGGTGCGGTGGTGTTCGTTGGACACTGAATCCAGCAGCGCTCCAATGCCCGAGGCATCGTCATCCAGCCGGAAATCAGCGGCAGTGAGCACAGGCACCGCTTCGCCCCGGCTCTTGTAGAGGTTGGCCAGGATGCGAATCATGTCGCGCGTTTCTTGCGCATCCGTGGCTATCAGCACCTGTTCCTCAAGCAGGCGCAGCAAGTGCGGTGCGTAAGGCCAGGACTCAGTGAATTCACGGCGCTTGCGATCCTGCTCGGCGGGCGGCACATCCAGCAGGCGGAAGTATTCGGAGACGTGTTGCGCAACCAGCGATTCGATGGTGCCGTCTGCAATCTGCAGACGGTTGTCGAACAGGCGATGCAACAGCATCCGCCGTCGATCCTGCTGGATACGCTCGGCATTGCCTCCCGCCTTGAAGTCGATGGCCACCGGGTTGACGCGGTGCACCTGCTGGTAAGCATCGCTTCCGCCATTGCGCACGGAGATCACCAACACGAGTAGGTCGGGGCGCTCTTTGGCGATCTCCGACAGGATCTGGATGAAGTTGAACGCCCATTGCTTCCAGGGGTACTGCTTGGTATTGGTCAGGCCGTCGTACCAAGTCTGGAATTCGTCGAGGAGGAGCATCGCGGGCCGATGCTCAAGCAGCTCGATGATGAGCTTGTCTGAGGGGATGTCGGTCTTGGCCGCTCCCATGCCTTCCCACTTGCCCTTGATGAATTCGCCGCGAGGGTGGCGTTCGAACAGCAAGTCCCACAGGAACTTGTAGCGTTGCCGGTGCAGGCTCTCGCCAATGACCAACATGCCATCGCGCAGTGCTATCTTGCCGATGCCGGGATCACCCAACGTGCTTGACCAGGAGTTGAGCCATGCGCCCGTCGATGCGGCATCGTTGACCGCGTGGTAGAGCGCTGCCATCAAGTGCGACTTACCCAGGCCGCGCTCGCCGATCACGACCACTGGCCGCCCTTGGTTGGGGCCTACGGCTTCGATGCCCTTCAGCAGATCGTGGGTGGGATAGGTGATCTCCAAGAATGCCTGTGCGGCGATCTGGGTGGCACCCGTGTTCGAGTCGTTGGAAAGCTCAATGGCCGTCCCTTTGAGGCGCTTGCCCCGAAACTCATCCCGAAGAGTCAATCCAAGCATTACTTACGCACTCCATCGTTGGTTTGGCCATTGGCCGTGTGGACACCCTCGCGCGCAGCGTCGAGTCCTTCCAAGGACTGCTGCTTGATCCAGTTGTCAATGTCTGCGCGCGAAAACCGCCACGTCCCTCCAACTTTGAAGGCTGGGATTTTCTTGGCCCCGGCCAACCTGTAGATCGTCCGTTCCGTGACCTTCAGGTAGTCGGCTACCTGCCTGATGGTGAGGATTTCGCCTTCGTTGTTGTCGGTGGGCATCGTGGGTGCCTTGGAGGTCAAACAATGGCAGGATTGTACAAAATTTTCATGTTTGGGTGATAATTACGCATCTCATGCGAATTTTTCAAGATTGCTGCCGGTCATAAGGCATGCGTGAAGATCGGGCAGGAAGCGTTGGCAAGAGGTAAAACAATGGAGCTCCGACATCTACGCTGTTTCCTCGCTGTTGCAGAAGAACTGCACTTTGCCCGTGCAGCCGAGCGGCTGCATATGGAGCAGTCGCCACTGTCGCGCGCCATCAAGGAGCTGGAAGAAGAACTAGGCGTGTTGCTGTTTGCCCGTACCACGCGCAGTACACGGCTGACCCGTGCCGGAACATTGTTCTTGGAGCATGTGCGCCGTGTGTTCGCTGCCTTGGAACAAGCGCGTGAAAGCGTGAAAGCGGCAGCAAACGGTTTTCATGGGCAGTTGCGCGTGGCCTTGTCGGATGGCATCACGCCGTCGCGCTTGCCGACCTTGCTGGCGTTGTGTCGCCTAGAAGAACCCGAGGTCGAAATCCGCTTCTTCGAGGTGCCGCTGTCGCAGCAGATCAAAGGGTTGCATGACGATCTGTACGACGTAGGGTTTGCCCAATCCGACGAAGTGGGCGACGGCATCGTCGCCATACCAGTCTGGAGGGACGCGCTCATAGTGACGGTGCCAGCCCGGCATCCGCTGCTTGCATTCAAGCGCATCCCTTTGGAGGAACTGCTGCGCTATCCGCTGGTTCTATGTGATCCGAAAGTGTGCGAAGGCCATGCCAAATTCGTCGATCGGGTGCTGCGCCGGGCCGACATGGAGCCGTTGGTCGCAGAACGGGTCGCTACGTGCGATCTGATGATGGCGTTGGTATCGGCCGGCCTCGGGCTTGGATTTACGGGCGCAGCGCGCATTGCGGCCAACCCCGACTCGGGCGTGGTGGCCCGACCGCTGGCTTTGCGCGTGCCGCCGCTGACGACCTACCTGCTGCACGCTGAAGGTCAGCCGTTCGATGTGCTTGCACGGTTCATTGAGCGCGTGCAGGCCATCGAGTCACCGGAAGCCCCAAGGCCCAAGCCGGGCCATTACTCCGATTCCCTGGAGGAACCTGCGCCATGAAAAGGATCATCCCATTCTTGCTTGCAGCCGCGCTGACTGCCTGCGGCCAGTCCGAAACGCCTCAGAAGGCCAACACATCGGAAGCGAATATCCCGACGGTGGAAGAACTGGCGGCCAACCCCGACCGGCTCAAGGAACTGCGCCAGCAATGCAAGACAGATCGCCCCAAGCTGGGCGACGTGCTGTGCAATCGGGTAGCCGAGGCCACGCGCAAGCGGTTCTATGGCGACGGCGAAACCCCATACACACCACCGAAGGAATCCCCCAAGTTCTGATTGTTGGCGGTTCGTCGCATCGACTTTATCTTTCTGCTCGACACGCCGCAATGCGCCTGCACTTGCGGCGCTTTTCTTTGGTTCGCCATCGCGCGCATTCTGTCTTTTTGCTCGACCTTTCTGCCCGAAACGGTCTTTGACCGGCACTGACCCGGCACCGATCCTGACGCCTGCGGCACGCCCTTGTGCCGCTTTTCCCATGAGGAATCAGCGCAGGAGAAATCGGAGGCCAGGTCATGCAAGGGACGAACGTGCTGTTCGGTCAGATCGCCGTAGTGTTCGGCATCGTGATCGCCGGCGTGTGGGGCGCCACACAATGGACAGCAGCGGCCCTTGGCTATCAGCTACGCCTTGGCTCGCCCTGGTTCGACTTTCTTGGCACGTCTATCTACCACCCTTGGAAGCTGTTTGAGTGGTGGTTCTTCTTCGGCGCGTATGCACCGGAGGTGTTCGACACTGGCGGCGCGATTGCCGGCGCCAGTGGCATGGTCGCCGTGTGCGTTGCCATTGCCATGTCGGTCTGGCGCTCGCGCCAAGCGCGGCTCGTCACCACCTACGGCTCGGCCCGCTGGGCGAACGCGCAGGACATTCGTAGGGCGGGCCTCACGCAGCCGGCCGGCGTGTTCCTCGGCCAGCACGACCGCCAGTACCTGCGACATGAAGGGCCGGAACACGTCCTGACCTTCGCGCCCACGCGAAGCGGCAAAGGCGTTGGCCTCGTAGTGCCGACGCTGCTTTCCTGGCCCGCATCCGCCGTCATCCACGACATCAAAGGCGAGAACTGGCAAATCACCGCAGGCTGGCGCTCGCGCTTCTCGCATTGCCTGCTGTTCAACCCGACCGACGCGAGGTCGGCCGCCTACAACCCGCTGTTGGAGGTGCGGCACGGCGCGCATGAAGTGCGCGACGTGCAGAACATCGCGGACATCCTGGTCGATCCCGAAGGCGCGCTGGAGAAGCGCAACCATTGGGAAAAGACCAGCCACGCGCTGCTGGTCGGGGCCATTCTGCATGTGCTCTACGCGGGCGAGGACAAGACGCTACGCGGCGTTGCGAACTTCCTCTCCGACCCGGCCAGCCCGTTCGAGCTGACCTTGCATCGGATGATGACCACGCCGCACCTGGGCCTGGATCAAGGAGGTATGCCGCATCCGGTTGTCGCTTCGGCTGCGCGCGAGGTGCTCAACAAGTCGGACAACGAGCGTTCCGGCGTGCTGTCCACGGCCATGAGCTTCCTCGGCCTGTACCGCGACCCCACGGTGGCCGAAGTCACGTCTCGCTGCGACTGGCGCATTGCCGACCTGATCGCGGCCAAGCATCCGGTGTCGCTGTATCTGGTGGTGCCGCCTTCGGACATTTCGCGGACGAAGCCGCTAATCCGTCTGATCCTCAACCAGATCGGCCGGCGGCTGACCGAATCGCTCGATGGGTCCGACGGCATCGAACGCCGCCACAAGCTGCTGCTGATGCTCGACGAGTTTCCGGCGCTGGGGCGCCTGGACTTCTTCGAGACCGCCTTGGCCTTCATGGCGGGCTACGGCATCCGCAGTTTCCTCATCGCGCAGTCGCTCAACCAGATCGACAAAGCCTACGGCCAGAACCATTCGATCCTCGACAACTGCCATGTGCGCGTGACGTTCGCCACGAACGACGAGCGCACCGCCAAACGGATCTCCGAGACGCTGGGCACGGCCACCGAGCTGCGCGCCCAGCGCAACTACGCGGGCCACCGGCTCGCGCCGTGGCTGGGCCACCTCATGGTGTCGCGTCAGGAAACCGCGCGCCCGCTGCTGACGCCAGGCGAGGTCATGCAGCTTCCGCCCGACGAGGCCGTGGTGATGGTGGGCAGCAGTCCGCCGATCAAGGCCAAGAAGCTGCGCTACTACGCGGACACCAATTTCAGCCGCCGCGTGCTGCCGCCGCCTGCGCTGGCGGACGGGCAGTACTCCGACGTGCCCCCGCTGCGCCCGGACGATTGGAGCGCGCTGGCGATTCCTGCCGTGCCAGTCGCACCGGTCACCGTTCCCATTGATGACATGGGCAGCGCCGACGACGGCGGCCCGCGCCGTCAGCCCGAACTCTCCGAAACCGTCGCCTACGACCCTGAGCTGGCCGCGTCCGCAGCCGACCTCGCACTGCTCGATGACGACGACCTGCCACTTCCCCTTCCTCGCCAGCTTGACCCTGCCATGCAGCGCACGGCCCGGCTGGCATCGCTGAACCCAAACGACGGAATCGAGCTATGAGCCAATACCGCCTGAATCTCTTTATCCAGTCGGAGCACGCCAAGCGCCTGGACGAGCTGGCCGCCAAGAAAGGCGTGTCCAAGTCGTCCATCGTCGCGGCGGCGCTCGCATCGTGGCTGTCGCCCGATGCCGCCGACCAGCGCGAGGCGGCCATTGCCAAGCGGCTGGATCGCCTCTCGCGCCAGGCCGAGCGCATGGAGCGCGACCAGAACATCGCCATCGAAACGCTGGCGCTGTTCATTCGCTACTACCTGACCGTCAGCACGCCAGTTCCCGAAGCGCACCAAGAGGCCGCGCGCGCCCAAGGCAAGGCGCGCTTCGAGCAATTCGTGGAGCAGTTGGGCCGCCACCTGCTGCGTGGGCGCAGCCTGGTGCGCGACGTGGTGGAGGAACTGCATCCAGACCCAATGCGGATGGAGGACGCGGCGGCGGCTGCGCAAGCACAGGAGCGTGCGTCATGAGTGTCGTTCCGCAATTCCCGCCCGAACCGCGCTCGTCCGCAGCGGCCTCGCTCGACCGGCGCATCCAGATGCTGCGCACGGCGATGGGGCCGTTGATCGCCGCTGCGCTCGAAGACCCGGACGTGGTGGAGGTCATGCTCAACCCGGATCACACCCTTTGGGTGGATCGCCTGTCGTCGGGCCGAGCGCCTATGGGCGTGGAGATGTCCGAGGCGGACGGTGAGCGAATCATCCGCCTGGTGGCCGCCCACGTCGGCGCGGAAGTCCATCGCGGCCAGCCGCTACTGTCCGCCGAGCTGCCCGAAACGGGCGAACGCTTCGAGGGCATCCTGCCACCGGCCGCGCCGGGGCCGGCCTTCGCGCTGCGCAAGCGCGCCATCGGCGTGATCCCGCTGGAGCGGTACGTCATCGACGGGATGATGACCAGCGCACAGGCGGGCTTTCTCGTTCGCGCCGTGCGCGAGCGGCAGAACGTGCTGATCGCCGGCGCCACCAGCAGCGGCAAGACCACGCTCGCCAATGCTTTGCTCGCCGAGGTCGCCGCCACCGGCGACCGTGTGCTGGTGCTCGAAGACACGGTGGAGCTGCAATGCGCGGCGCGCGACCACGTTCCGCTACGCACGCGGCATGGCGTCGTGTCGATGACCGAGCTGGTGCGTTCGTCAATGCGCCTGCGCCCGGATCGTGTCGTCGTTGGCGAGGTGCGTGGCCCCGAGGCGCTGGATCTCATCAAGGTGTGGGGCACGGGCCACCCCGGTGGTATCGCCACGATCCACGCGGGCTCCGCGCTCGGGGCACTGCTGCGCCTGGAGCAACTGATCCTCGAAGTGGCGGTGAACCCGCCCCGTGCGTTGATCGCCGAGGCGGTCAACGTGGTGATCCATATCGCCGGACGCGGGCGCAAGCGCCGCATCGAGAGCATCGCCCGTGTCGTCGGCTTTGACGGTATGGGCTACCGGCTGGTGGATTGGGGGGCGGACGCGCTGAAAACGCCGCTTTCCGAGCTGTCGCCACTTTCCGATGCCGCACCCGCTGCGGCGACCTCCCCATCCCCTGACTCACTTGGAGAACTGCCATGACGCAGATGATCGTTCCTGCTTTCCGTTTTTTTCCGAATCCGGCTTTGCGCCTTGCGCGACTGCGCAGCCTTGCTCGCCCTGCGGGGCAAGGGCTGCTGCTGGCCGCGCTGCTGCTGCTCCTGGCTGGAACCGCACAGGCCGCCGGTTCCTCGATGCCGTGGGAAGGCCCCTTGCAGTCGATCCTGGAGTCGATTCAAGGGCCGGTGGCGCGCATCGTTGCGGTCATCATCATCATCGCCACCGGCCTCGCGCTTGCCTTCGGCGACACGTCGGGCGGCTTCCGCAAGCTGATCCAGATCGTGTTCGGCCTGTCCATCGCGTTCGCGGCTTCGAGCTTCTTCCTGAGTTTCTTCAGCTTCTCTGGCGGGGCTGTCGTATGAGCGCCCCAGACACCTTCGCAGACGGCTTCGAGGTGCCGCTGCATCGCTCGCTGACCGAGCCGCTTCTGCTGGGCGGCGCGCCGCGCACCGTGGCGATCGCCAACGGCACGCTGGCCGCTGCTGTCGGGCTGGGCCTGCAACTGTGGATTCCCGGCGTGGTGCTCTGGATCGTTGGCCATTCGCTGGCGGTGTGGGGCGCGCGCGTCGATCCGCAGTTCATGGCCGTGTTCGCGCGGCACATCAAGCACCGATCGCTGCTGGACGTGTGAGGTGATGCCATGCTGAACCTCGTCGAATACCGCCAGCGGCCCGCGCTGCTCGCCGACTGGCTTCCGTGGGCCGGACTGGTCGCGCCGGGCGTCGTGCTGAACAAGGATGGCTCATTCCAGCGCACGGCACGCTTTCGCGGGCCTGATCTGGACAGCGCGACACAAGGCGAGCTGGTCGCCACGTCGGCGCGGTTGAACAACGCGCTGCGCCGCATGGGATCGGGCTGGGCACTTTTCATCGAAGCCGAGCGCCGTCCCGCCGCCGATTACCCGCGCTCGGAGTTCCCCGAGCCGCTTTCGTGGATGGTGGAGGAAGAGCGCCGGGCCGCCTTTGAGGAATCGGGCCACCACTTCGAGAGCGGTTATCACCTGACGCTGGTGTATCTGCCGCCGGAGGAGTCGCGCGCCCGCGCAGCCAAGATGCTCTACGAGAACACGCCGACGAATGGCGTGGACTGGCGCGAGCGGCTGCAAGCCTTCAGCGCGGAGACGGATCGCGTCTTCGACCTGCTCGATGGCGTGATGCCGGAAATCACCTGGCTCGATGACAGCCAGACGCTGACCTACCTCCATTCGACCGTCTCGACGCGGCGCTATTCGCTGGCGGTACCCGAAGTGCCGTTCCATATCGACGCGCTGCTGACCGATTCTGCACTGGTTGGTGGCCTGGCGCCCATGCTGGGCGACCAGCACCTGCGCGTGGCATCGGTGCGCGGCTTCCCGACCTCGACCTGGCCGGGAATTCTGGACGACCTCAACCGCCTGGGATTTGCATACCGCTGGAGTACGCGCTTTCTGTGCCTGGACAAATCCGAGGCGGAACGGGAGCTGGGGCGCCTGCGCCGTCAGTGGTTTGCGAAAAGAAAGAACGTCATCGCGCTGCTGCGCGAAACGATCTTCCAGCAGGAATCACCGCTGGTCGATACCGACGCCAACAACAAGGCTGCCGACGCGGACGCGGCCTTGCAGGAGTTGGGCAGCGATCAAGTCGCCTTCGGCTACCTGACGGCGACCGTCACCGTCATGGACGAGGACGCCGGCGCAGCCGACGAGAAGCTGCGCATGGTGGAGCGGGTCATCCAGGGACGCGGCTTCGTCACCATCCCCGAAACGCTCAACGCCGTGGATGCGTGGTTGTCGTCTATCCCCGGCAACGCCTATGCGAATGTCCGCCAGCCCATCGTCTCGACGCTGAACCTGGCGCACATGATGCCGGTGTCTGCCGTGTGGGCCGGGCCGGAGAAGAACGACCACCTCGACGGCCCGCCGCTGATCGTCACGCGCACCGATGGCGCCACTCCGTTCCGGCTGGTGACGCACATTGGCGACGTGGGCCACACGCTGGTGGCTGGTCCCACGGGCATGGGCAAGTCGGTGCTGCTCGCCACGCTGGCGATGCAGTTCCGCCGCTATCCCGGCTCGCGCATCTTCGCGTTCGATATGGGCCGCTCGATGCGGGCCACCATCCTCGGGCTGGGCGGCGAGCACTACGACCTGGGCACGGATGGCGAAATCGCCTTCCAGCCGCTCGCCCGCATCGACCGCGAGGGCTACCGCACTTGGGCCGCCGAATGGATCGAAGGCCGCTTGCTGCACGAAGGCGTGACCGTCGGCCCCGACGAGAAAACGGCTATCTGGTCGGCGCTGGGAAGCCTGGCCGGTGCGCCGGTGGAGCAGCGCACGATGACAGGCCTGTCGGTGCTGCTGCAATCGAATGCACTGCGACAGGCGCTCGCGCCGTATGTGCTGGGTGGCGCGCACGGCAAGCTGCTGGATGCCGACCATGACCGGCTGGGCATGGCCGACGTGCAATGCTTCGAGATGGAAGAACTGATGCACAGCAAGGCCGCCGTCATGGCCGTGCTGCATTACCTCTTTGCGCGCTTCGACGAACGCTTTGATGGTGCGCCTACGCTGCTGATCCTCGATGAAGCGTGGCTGTTTCTCGATGACCCGGTGTTTGCGGCACGCATCCGCCAGTGGCTCAAGACGCTGCGCAAGAAGAACGTCTCGGTGATCTTCGCCACGCAGTCGTTGGCGGACATCAAGGATTCGAGCATCGCGCCCGCGATCATCGAAAGCTGCGCCAGCCGCATCTTCCTGCCGAACCCGCAGGCGACCGAGCCGCAGATTCGCACGATCTACGAAGGCTTCGGCCTCAACAGGCGGCAGATCGATATCGTCGCCACCGCGCAGCCCAAGCGCGACTACTACTACCAATCCCGGCTCGGCAACCGCCTGTTCGACCTCGACCTGGGGCTGGCGGCGCTGGCGTTTGCGGGCGCGTCCACGCCGCAGGACCAGCGCGACATGGACGCGGTGCTCGCCGACGCTGGCACGCCCAGCTTCGCGGGCGCGTGGCTGCGCCATCGCGGCCTCAATTGGGCGGCTGACCTGCTGCCCTCGTTCCCCGGCCTTGCGCCGGGTTCCCTCCGTACCGCTGACCACCCCCAGGAGAACCTGCCATGAAAACCCATGCCTCGAAACTCGCCGCGCTGACCGCTGCCTGCGTGCTCGCCTTCGGTATCGCGCAGCCCGCCCATGCCTTGTTCGGCGTCGGCGACATCGTGCTCGACCCGACCAATCTGATTCAGAACACGCTCACGGCCGTTCGCACGCTGGAGCAGATCAACAACCAGATCCGCCAGCTCCAGAACGAAGCGCAGATGCTCATCAACCAGGCGCGCAACCTGGCCAGCCTGCCGTCCAGCGTGGTGGGCCAGTTGCGCGCCAACCTGGCGACCACCCAGCGCCTCATCGCGCAGGCCAAGGGCTTGGCCTACGACGTGACGAGCATCGACCGGGAGTTCGCACGCCTGTACCCCGAGAAATACGCCGCCACGGTGAGCGGCAATCAGATGTACCTCGATGCGCAGGAGCGTTGGAAGAACACGCTCAACGGCCTGCAAACCACCATGCAGATGCAGGCCCAGGCGTCGCAGAACCTGAGCGATGACGAAAGCGTGCTGGCCGACTTGGTGGGCAAGAGCCAGTCGGCCGAGGGTGCGCTGCAAGCCATGCAGGCCATGAACCAGTTGCTGGCCTTGCAGGCCAAGCAGTCGATCCAGTCACAGCGGCTCCAGATCACGCAAGACCGGGCCGCCTCGCTGGAGCTGGCGCGACAAGCGGCGGCCACGGAGCGTGCCCGCGAGGTGCGACGACGCTTCCTCGGTGAAGGCACGCCGTACACACCGCAGTCCATCAACTTCTACCGCGACTGACGGGAGGTCGCCATGCGATGTGTCCTCGCCCCGTCTGTTGTGATGCTTGTCGTGCTGCTGGCTGCGTGCGGCGAGCAGCCGACCGACAACCTTGCGGATGCCTTGTCCGCCGATCCCGTGCGGCTCAAGGCATTGCGCGCGCAATGCGCGGCCCATCCACAACAGGTTATGCCGACCACGGGCGAGGACGCTTGCCGCGCCGCAGCTGAGGTATTCCGGCGGCGCTTCTTCGCCGGCCAGTCCGGGCCGGACGAATACCGGACGCTGGCGGACCTGCCGCCGATCCCGCCCAGCTTCGATGAACCAGAGGGCACGCCATGAATGACGTGACCATCATCGACCAGTTCCTCAACACCTTCGCCACCTACATCGACTCGGGTTTCGGGCTGCTGCGGGGCGAAGTGGCGTTCCTCACGGCCACGCTGATCGTCATCGACATGACGATCGCCGGACTGTATTGGGCCATGAGCCACGCCACTGGCCAGGGCGAGGACGTGATCGCCAAGCTGCTGCGCAAGGTGCTCTACGTCGGTGCCTTCGCCTACATTCTCAATAACTTCAACTGGCTGGCCAGCATCGTGTTCCGCTCCTTTGCGGGTTTGGGTATCACCGCCACCGGTTCGGCCATCACGATGGAGAACTTCTTGCAGCCGGGCCGCCTAGCGAAGATGGGCATTGACGCGGGTGCGCCGATCCTGAAGCAGATCGGCGACATGGCCGGGTTCCCCGAAGTGTTCGTGAACCTTGACCCCATCGTGGTGATGTTCCTCGCGTGGCTGATCGTGGTGCTGTGTTTTTTCGTGCTGGCGATCCAGCTTTTCATCACGCTGATTGAGTTCAAGCTGACCACGCTCGCGGGCTTCGTGCTGGTGCCGTTCGCGCTTTGGAACAAGACCTCGTTCCTGGCCGAAAAGGTCTTGGGCAACGTGGTGGCCTCCGGCGTCAAGGTGCTGGTGTTGGCCGTGATCGTGGGCATTGGATCGGGCCTGTTCTCTCAGTTTCAGGTTCATCCCGCCGAGCCGTCCATCGACCACGCGCTGGTCATCATGCTGGCCTCACTCACGCTGCTGGCGCTGGGCATCTTCGGCCCTGGCATCGCCACAGGCCTCGTGTCCGGTGCGCCGCAGCTCGGCGCGGGTGCGATGGCGGGTGCCGCTGTCGGTGCAGCCGGCACGGCCGTCGTTATCGGTGCTGCAGCAACCGGCGTCGGTGGTGCGGTGGCGGCTGGCGCGCGCATGGCACCGGCAGCCGCCAAGCTGGCCGGCGCTGGTGCGCGTGCGGCCACATCGGCGGCTGGCAGTACGAAGTCGGCATTCCAGGCCGGCTCCGCCGCCGCAGGAGGTGGTGCGAAAGGCGCAATGGCGGGACTGGGCAGCGTCGTCAAGACGGGTGCGCAGGCAGCTGGGCGAGGCGCTGCGTCCCGAGCCTCCGCTGCCGGGCAACGCATGGCCGCTCCCTTCCGCGCAGGCTGGAATGGGGATGCGGGAGCGTCAGGTGGCCCCGCCCCGGCAAGTGCCACTGCGGCCCAGGCACCGGAACAACCTGCCTGGGCCAAGCGGCTGCACCGCCGCCAACAAATCACCCATGCCGCGACCACCACCGCCCACGCGCTGCGCGGTGGCGATGGCGGCGGCTCTGGCCAAGGGCCGAGCCTGCGCGGCTCCGACGACTGAAGCGATTCATAAGGAGAACTGACCATGCGATTCAAGAAACCGCAGGTGCGCTATGCCGACACGCCGCAGCCTGCCACGCCGTACCAAGCTGCCGGCCAGGTGTGGGACGACCGCATCGGCTCGCCGCGCGTGCAGGCGAAGAACTGGCGGCTGATGGCCTTCGGCTGCCTGACGCTCGCGCTGTTGATGGCCGGCGGCCTGGTGTGGCGTTCGGCGCAGTCCATCGTGA
Source organism: Stenotrophomonas sp. STEN038 (assembly GCF_056759895.1). Lineage (NCBI taxonomy): Bacteria > Pseudomonadati > Pseudomonadota > Gammaproteobacteria > Lysobacterales > Lysobacteraceae > Stenotrophomonas > Stenotrophomonas sp. STEN038. The sequence goes on along the minus strand of NZ_JBRRDW010000020.1, from coordinate 43,766 downwards.
CACCCTACGTCGTGGAGGTGGACAACGCCGGCCAGGTGCGCGCGGTCGGCGAAGCCGCCACGCCGTACCGGCCCAGCGATGCACAGACTGCGTACCACCTGGGCCGCTTCATCGGTCTGGTGCGCTCGTTGTCAATCGACCCCATCGTTGTCCGCCAGAACTGGCTCGATGCCTACGACTACACGACCGACAAAGGCGCGGCCGTCCTCAACGACTACGCGCGCGTGAGCGACCCGTTCGCACGCATCGGCAAGGAGTCGGTGACGGTGCAGATCACCAGCGTGACTCGCGCCAGCGACACGTCTTTCAACGTGCGCTGGACGGAGCAGCGCTTCGTCAACGGCGCTGCCGCAGGGACTGAACGCTGGAACGCCGTGATTTCCATCGTGCAGCAGACCCCGCGCACCGAGCAGCGCCTGCGCAAGAACCCCTTGGGCATCTACGTCAACGGCCTGTCCTGGGCGCGTGAACTGGATTCTTCCGAAGGAGCCAAACCATGAAATCGTCTTTCCGTATTTATGTTTCCGTGCTGGCGCTTGCGGCCCTGGCGGGCTGCGCCACACAGGGCAAGCCGCCGCCGACCATCTCGCTCGATGAGCCCGTGCAGGCCCAGCCGCTGCCGGAGCCGCCCAAGCCGGTGGAGATGGTGGCCGTGCCCGAGGTGCTGCCGATGCCAGCGCAGTTGAAGCCATTGCCCGAGTCCGAGGCTGCCAAGCCCGCGCCGGAGCCGGCGGACGAGACCGTGCGCGTGTCTCGGGCCAACGCCGAGGCACGCATCGCGCCCACGCGCGAGGGCTACGTCAATGCGATTCAGGTGTGGCCCTATACCGATGGTGCGCTGTATCAGGTCTATGCGGCCGTGGGTCGCGTGACCGTAATCGCGCTCCAGCCGGGTGAGGAGCTGGTGACGGTCGCCGCCGGCGATACCGTGCGTTGGATCGTGGGCGACACATCGAGCGGCAGCGGTGATGCGTTGCGCGTGAACGTAATGGTCAAGCCGATTCGCTCGGGGTTGAAGACCAATCTGGTCATCACGACCAGCCGACGCACCTACCTGATCGAGTTGACCTCGACCGAGAAGACGTGGATGGCGTCGGTGTCCTGGGAGTACCCGAAGGACAAGATGCTGGCCTTGCAGCGCCAGGCGCAGGCGGCCAGTGCCGCCGCGCCGGTCGATAGCGGGCTGTCGCTGGAGAAGATCCGTTTCCGCTACACCGTCTCGGGCAGCAATCCGCCGTGGAAGCCACTGCGCGCTTTCGATGACGGCGAGAAGGTCTATATCCAGTTCCCGCCTGGTATCGCGCAAGGCGAGCTGCCGCCGCTGTTCGTCATTGGGCCACAAGGTGATGGGCAACTGGTGAACTACCGCTTCCGCTCGCCGTACTACATCGTGGATCGGCTGTTCGGCGCGGCCGAACTGCGCCTGGGTGGTGACAAGGGCGACGTGGTACGGATCGAGCGCACGGACGGCGTTGCGCGGAGGAATTGACCATGAGCCAAGACGACACTACCGACCTCGCCACGCCGCAGGCGGGCAAGGTTGCGCCCGAGGCGGTGCCGCTGCGCGCCCAGCCACGCCCCGTCATGCGCCTGAACCGGCGCGTGCTGGCCATCCTCGTTGGCGGCCTGTCGGTCGCCGTGCTCGGGGCCACGATCTGGTCATTGCAACCGCAGCGGCGCGGGGCCAATGAACAGACCGAGCTTTACAACGTCGATCGTGTGTCGAAGTCCGAAGGGTTGGATGGCCTGCCTTCGGACTACTCGAAGCTACCGCCAAAAGTGCCGGAATTAGGGCCGCCGTTACCAGGCGACCTTGGCCCTGCCATCGTCGCTTCGCAGCAGCCGGTGACGCCGGCCTATGCGCCGCCAGGCCATGATCCCGAGGATGCCTTGCGCAAGGAGGCGGACGCGGCGGCGGCCTCGTCGGTGTTCTTCCGCTCGGGCGGCCAAGGTCAGACCGCCGCCACGGTCGCGCAGGCAGCGCCGGGTGCTGCAAGCACGCTCGCGGCCTTCGATCCTCTCGCTGCCGGGCCTGCCTCGACGGCGGCCCAGCCCGCCGACCCGACCGCCGTGCAGAACCGGCAAGACCAGAAAGAGGCGTTCCTGAAAGCCGGTTCTACGGAAACCCGCAATTCCGGCAATCTGGCGCTGCCGGCGTCGCCCTATCAGGTGATGGCTGGAACCGTGATCGCGGGCGCGCTGGTGACAGGCATCAAGTCGGACTTGCCGGGCGACGTGATCGCCACGGTGACAGAGCCGGTCTTTGACACAGCCACGGGCAAGTTCCTGCTGATTCCGCAGGGGGCGCGCATCCTTGGGCGCTACAACAGCCAGGTCAGCTACGGGCAGAGCCGCGTGCAAGTAGTGTGGAACCGGATCATCTTGCCCGACACGTCTTCGCTGACGCTCGACAACCTAGTGGGCACCGATCCGGCCGGCTACGCCGGCCTGGAGGATGACGTGAACTGGCACTGGAATCGCATCGTTGCGGGCGCGGTGTTGACGACGCTGCTGGGCGTGGGCGCCGAACTGGCCGCGCCGGAGAACCGGCAGGACGGCAACCGCATCGTGATTGCCGGGCGCGACAGCGCGCAGGACAGCATCAATCAGGTCGGCCAAGAGATCACCCGGCGCAACATGAATATCCAGCCGACGCTGACCACGCGGCCGGGCCTGCCGGTGCGCATCATCGTCAACCGCGATTTGGTGTTGCGGCCTTACCAGCCGATGTTCTTCCAACGGGGGGCGATGCAATGAGCACAACCAAGAACCTGCGGCTCGGGCCGCTGCCCAAGACCGAGAGCATCAAGCTGACCTTTGCGTGCCCGGTCAGCTTGAAAGCCGACCTTGACCGCTACGCCACGCTGCACGCGCAGGCGTATGGCGAGACGGTCGATGCCATGACGCTGATCCCGCACATGCTGGAGGCGTTTATCGCTGGGGATCGAGGATTCCGGCGGGGCAGGGGAGATGACACCCGACCTTCTTCCCGCACGGCTATGCCGAAAGGGTGATTGTGTGGATTAGATTCCATTGTCGTATCCAGCCTACGATTGGTGGTTCCACATCAAATTGACGTTTTCTTGGAAAAGATATATATATCGTAGTGTGGCTACGACTAATTCAAGCAGATTAAATGTGCTCTACACCCGGTTGGCACCGGGAACGCCGCTGACCTCGCTGGACTTGGCGGCGTTGGGCATCTCTGCTGACCTGGCTGTTCACTACGTCCGGGCAGGGTGGCTCACGCGCCTGGCGCGGGGGGTGTTCTGCCGCCCCAACGATCCCCCGGCGCTTCATCCCAGCCTGCTGCTGTTGCAGCGCCAGTTCGAGGGGCTGCACGTCGGCGGCAAGTCGGCGCTGGACTGGTACGGTGTGCGGCAGTACGTAGCGCAGCAGCCGGTGCTGCATCTGTATGGCTGGAAGGCCGCACGCTTGCCGGAATGGTTCACGGAACGATTCCCAGCTGAATACCACCGCAAACGGCTGTTCGACGAGCAGCCGGCCGCCTTGTTGCACGTTGGCCCGTTCGAGAAGCGCAGCGGGGCGCCGCAGGTGTCCGCGCCGGAGCGCGCCTTGCTGGAACTGTTGAGTGAGGTTGGCGTGCGCCAGCCCTTACAGGAAGCCCGCGAACTGGTGGAGAGCGCCTATAGCCTGCGCGCCAATGTGCTGCGCGAGCTGTTGCAGCGTTGCACGAACGTCAAGACCGTGCGGCTGTGCTTGCAACTCGGCCGTGAGGCGTCGCTGCCTTGGGTGGCCAAGCTCGACCCGTCCACGCTGCCGACAGGCAGCGACCGGCCCTGGGTGTCCCGCTCGGCCGATGGCCTGCTGGTGCTCAAGCCATGAACCAGACCTATCTCGATACCGCGCGCCTGCTGACGCAGGTGGCACCGCTGGTGTTTGTTGACGATACCTTTGCCCTGAAGGGCGGTACGGCGATCAACCTGTTTGTGCGTGACATGCCGCGCCTGTCGGTAGATCTCGATCTGGTCTTTCCCGATCACACGTTGCCGCGTGATGAGGCGCTGGCGCGCATCAGCGAGGCCGTCCGGCAAGCTGCCGAACGGTTGAAGAAGCGAGGGTTCCAGACACACGCGCCGGCGGCAGCAGCAGGGGAGACGAAGTTGCTGGTGCGTCGTGGCTCGATTCAGGTCAAGGTCGAAGTCAACTTCGTCATGCGTGGCACGGTGCAGCCGGTGCACCGCGCCTCGCTGACGCCGATGGCCTGCGATGTGCTGATGGCCGATCTGGAGATTCCGGTGGTGTCGCTGGAAGACGTGTACGGCGGCAAGCTGGTGGCGGCGCTGGATCGGCAGCATCCGCGTGATCTGTTCGACGTGATGCAGCTCTTTGCGCACGAGGGCATCACGCCCGGCATCCGGCGCGCCTTCGTGGTCTACCTGGCCAGCAGCAATCGGCCGATCCACGAAGTGCTGTTCACGACGCTGCGGGACATCCGGCACGACTACGAGCACAACTTCCAAGGCATGACGACCGAGCCGGTGCCGCTTGATGCGCTGCTCGACGCGCGAGAACGCATGGTGCGCGAAATCCAGCAGGGTTTGGACGACGACGAGCGGCGCTTCCTGCTGTCGCTGGCCGCTGGCACGCCGGAGTGGTCATTGCTGGACATCGCACACCTCGAACAACTGCCGGGCATCCGCTGGAAGCTGCACAACCTGGCGCAGTTGCAGAAGACCGATGCGAAGAAGTTTGCCGAGCAGGCCGACTTGCTCGCCACGCGACTTGCTGCGGTATCCTAAGCGCTGATTGATGATGAGCCGATGCCGCGTAAACCCGCGCCAGCAAAGGACCTGTTTTTCTGACGGTAAAAGCGACGGTAACGGCCTATGTCGATCAAAGCAAATCCCTTTAACCACGCGGACTTGCGTGAGCTGTTGATGATCGAGTGGGAGTGATTGGGCGGCTGGCATGACGCGGTAGCAACTGGCGGTAACAAGCCAAAAGCTCGCTTGGCGCGCAATGCTGTTCACCAGATCATTTGAGTAACCGGAATCCGATGCCAGAGCGCTGGCATCGGATTTTTTGTTTTGTGGGAGCGGCGTAAGCCGCGAAGCACGCACACCATCAGCTGGCGGAGTGCTCGGGCACGGATCGAGCAAGGTCAGCTTCGCGGCTTACGCCGCTCCCACAGACAAGCGCCGGGTCGGTGCTTCAGTTGTTTCGCTGAGATGCGCTGCATTACATGTAGTACGGGTATTCGCTTTACTCAGGGCGAGCCTGATTCGGCCTGCAACCTTTCACTGCATTGGCACGTGCGCGACATGTTATTTGCCCTTCGGCGTTTACCGGTAAACGTGCGCTGATCCGAGCCTTGAGCAACACACGCTCCTCAGCGGCCATTGTCGCGAGCGTCGAGCCGACGCTTGGCGCGCCGAGCGCGGTGGACCAGAAGTCTTCGAAATCGACAAAGGTGCGGGAGACCACGATTTCCCGGGTTTCAATCGCCTCCAAACCAGCGTCGCTCCACAACTCCTGCAATACCTCGATCCGTGAGGCCTCAGGGCTGGGCGGCGAAGGGACTGCATGGCCAAGCCCACGCATCTCGGCCAGCAACATCTCATAGGGGAATCCGCCACCTAGCATATCCCAGGCGTATGCGGCGACGGTCCCACCCGGGCGCACCACGCGCGCCATTTCAGCGACGCCGCGAGCGGGCTCGGGGACAAAGAAAATCACCAGCGGCATCACCGCGACATCGAAGGCAGCATCCGGGTGGGGCAAGGCCATAGCATCGCCTTGCTCAAACACTGCCGCCTGCAGCGTTGGCTGCGCACGTGCATAGGCAAGTTGTTGCTGGGATGGATCTACGCCATGCATCGAGCTGGGCGCGCAGCGCCCGATCACCATCCCGGTGAAGGCACCGTTGCCGCAGCCGACGTCCAGCCATAGCTGACGCGGTGCAGGAGCCAGCCAATCGAGGAATACCTCGCCGGCAAGCTGGCTCCACACTCCCATGTAGCGCTCGTAGGCAGCGCCGTCGCGAAAGCGGATTTCATTGGTCGTCATATCAAGCCTCAGAGAACACAATCAGCGTAGCGGAAAGATAGAGCCCCAGCCCGAACACCGTATGCGTGGCCACGCTGCGCAGGCAGTTCTTCAATGGCGTTGGCGTCTTCGATGCCATGAACCCCGCGCCCATCGCGGGCTGCATCACCAATAGCGGTGCCGCTACGGTCGCTACGCCTACGGCCAAGGCGGGTAGCAGGGTGGGGCGATGCAACCAGGACGGGCCTTCAATCGCCAGCAGCAAGGCTGCGAAAGCGATGCCAATGGCATAGTGAATGCCCCAGCCAAGCAATCGCTCGCCGGGTATGACGGCAGCGTGTCTGATGCTGGCATGGGCGACCGTGCCTCCGGCCAGGTGTCCAGCCCAGCGCCCGAGCAGTGCGTAGTCGAGTGTGGCCACGCCAAGCCGTTTGAGGGTCTGGGTCCAGGCATCCATCACGATGGTCGCCCCGATTCCAACCAGTACCATCCGCAGCACATCCATCCACGTCATGTCGGTTCCTTTGCTGTGACCCATCTGTTTCCCCGGACATGCTAAAAGTTGAAGTCAACTTCAAGTCAAGGGTCTCTGCGATGGATATCGCCGAAGTCGCCCGGCGAACAGGACTGCCGTCCTCCACGCTGCGGTTTTACGAAAACAAAGGCCTGATCGTGGCAAGCCGCGCCGCAGGCGGGCGACGCCACTTTGCGGCTGACGTACTCGACCAATTGGCTCTGATTGCCTTGGGTCAGGCCGGCGGGCTGTCGCTGGATGAGATCCAGGTGATGCTGTCGCCGCAGGGGGCTCCGCAGGTTGATAGGGCGCTGCTGCTGGCCAAGGCCGACGAGATCGATGCAACCGCAAAGCGCTTGCGCGCGATGGGCCAAGGTCTGCGTCATGCGGCAGCATGCCCTGCGGTGAATCACGCCGAATGCCCGACTTTCCGGCGCTTGCTCAAGGTCGCCGCCGCTGGACGGCTGAAGCAGGACGCCGCCAAGCTGAAGCTGACAAGACGCAGTGCGCGGGCCGTCAGTTGATTGGCTCCGCGCTTGCTCAGTGCGTGTTGCCCTGAAGACGGCGATACTTCCGGCAATGCGCGCCACTTCGTTGCCTGGTTGGCGGTGGTGTTCTTCAGCCTCACCGAGCGCAACGGCTGCTTGAGATCGAGGCCAGCAGCTCCCGTTGCTCCATCTGGGTTGCGGTCCTCGGGGCCTCCCGCCTGGCTTCAGCGGAACGTTACATTGACCGTGGCGGTGGCAGAGAACGGGCCCAGTTTTGCGGTGTCGTCGGTCCATATCAACGAAGCGAGGAAGTCGTAGTTCATCAGCGTGTTGTTTACCGGTCCCAGCGGGATGGCTTTCTTCAACTGGATGAAGTTGCCTGGCGTATCTGCGTGGGATAGTGCAATGCCGAAGCCGCCGTTGAGTTTTGGCATGATGAAGCTGCCATCCTTGACGATGTTGAGTGTGCTGATCGAGGCGACCAGCATCCGATTGCTGCATTCATTGCCTGCGCCGGGATGGGTCATGTCGACCTGTATCTGGAAGGGGATCTGGGACTGGATGTTGCCTTTGTTGATGTCCGCAACCGGGATGCGGCCAAAATTCACCGTACTTCCCGAATTCCCGATGATCGTGATGTTCGGATTGCAGGCGATGAAGTGGATCTGCCCAAGTCCAGAAACACCTGCGCGGAAGTTCGAGTTGGGTATGGTGTTCAGGCCACCTTCGCCATCCACCTGGAATAGATCGTAGACCCCCCAGTTGTTGATTTGTCCATTCTGGGGGGGCGGGCTGCCTGTCGCCTTGATGTAGATGGAGAAGGTGACGTACAGCACCATCGAGGTTGCACATCGCTTTGCCCTGGCGTTGTTCCAGTACATCTTGCAGTTCGGTCGGTTTGCTGGCGGCACGGTTCCTCTGCCTGCCAGCATTCTGATGTCGCCCCCGTTGATGTTGTGGTCGACGTGCTTGATGGTCACGCCAACCTCGATCGACGGATGGATCTGCGCAACGGTTCTGTCCGGGTGCCAGTAGAAGAATGCGTCTTCCCCTTGCGGTGCGCCTTGCGCGTCCACGCAGCGGAAGCTCACGGTGTAGTCCTCCGACCGCCACAACAGCCGGCCACGCACCGCGTCTCCCTTGGAAATCACGATCTCGTCGCGTAGTGGGATGACCTGGTTGATCGACTGTGTCATGGCTTCCTTGCATGACAGCGCCCACGCTGCGTTTGGCAGCACCAGCAAAAGCACCAATACTGAAAATCCCTTGAGTAATGCTTTCTTCATCGTCAGTTTCATTGTGTTTGGCCTGGCGGAACGCAGCGCAATGCGATGCGCCGGTAACCAGGCAGCGTCATGTTGGAGGGACTTGCCTGGACCTGCCCCAGGCGCATTTCGCAGCGCTGATCAGGTTTCGCGCCCCAGCGGACGGAGAGCCGGTCGCCAAGGTGCACTCCGCTGACGAAGATCTCGCCATTGGGGCCGGCGATACCGCGGCTCAGACCATCGCTGTCGAATACGGTGGCGCCGAGGGGTACCCGGATGTCCTCGACCAGGATGGGGTGGATCATCAGGCTGATACCACGACGGGTCTCAAAGTCCACACGCGTCAGTGCGCCGCGGGTTGGGACGACGTTTCTGGAAGTCCTGCTGGCATCGATGTCAGCGCCAAGGTCATCGGTGCGCAGGGCCACCCGATTGGTGCGATAGGCGCTGACACCACTGACCAGGCCATAGCCGCGCCGGTCCAGGCGGACGCCGGACTGGTTCTCCAGGCCAAGCCCTGCGCCGTCCTGTGCATGCACCAGCACATTGGTACGGTGCAGCGACTGCGCGAAGGTCAGGCCATTGCGGTGCAGAACCCAACCGCCGCGTAGCCCCCAGTTGATCTGGGAGTAGCGGTCTGCAAGGGTGCCGCCGATCGTGGCGACACCCTTGCTGCCCATGTAACGCAGGTTTGCCGAACCGGTCTTGCCGGTATCGGATCTACCGATATTCAGCCCGTATCCCAAGCGGTCGCCATCCAGCAGCGAGCCATTCATACCGGACTGGTAGCTTGCGCCGCTATTGCGTGAGTGGCTGTAGGAAGCAGAACTGCTGCTGCGGCGCAGTCCCAGGCGGTCCAGTGGCAGCGAAAGCGTCAGCCCGAATGAACGGTCGGCACGGTTGTAGCGCCCTTGGCTATGCCTGAAGTACGTGCCAAAGCTCACGGCGCCAACACGGCCGTTCAATCCCAGTTGCAGTTCGCGCTCCCGTTCATTGGCACCCCAATAGTTCTGGTTGTTGTAGCTGGCATTGAGCGAGTAGTCGTCGGATATGTGCTGGTTCAGCGCGATTTCCAGACGGTTGCGTTTGTTGTGGTAGCGCTGGCTTTGGATCAGATGCTGCTGCGGGTGTGTCCACGGCGCGGCCTGATCGGCGTATTCGACCTGGTCGTTGTAGCTGGTTTCGTAGTAGCCGTGGCGCCATTGCGCACGCTCCGCAGAGGCGTCACCGAAATCGTAGTAGCCGGAGGTAGAGTAGCGATGCCCGACCAGACGGAACTCCGTGCCATGTGCATTCAGCGACTTTGAGTACAGGAAACGGTAACTCTGACCGTTGCTGACCTTGCCCTGGGCCAGATGGGTGCGGGCATGGATGACATCGATGGAGGCCGAGCCAATTTTGCCCAGGCTTTGGGCGGCACCAACCGCCAGAGCGCTGTAGTTGGCGGACAACAGCAGGCCGGCATAAGGTGTGGTGTTTGATGCCAGGCCTCGTGCTGCAGTGGCCTGCACAAAGCGCGGCTGGTAGTGGTCGTAGCCATTGCGCAGTTCGCCGCCGCTGAATTCGTAGTGCACCAGACCCGGTCGCAGCATGGTCTCCACCGCGGAAAAGGACTGCTTGTAGCGTTGCAGCGAGCCATCGGCTTCGACAATGGAAACGTCCAGTTCGCTGCTCAGGCGATTGGGTACGATATCGTCGATCTTGAAAGCGCCCGGTGCCACGTTCAATGCATAGATGAGGCTCCCGTCCTGACGGATCTCCACGCGTGCGTTGCTGGCGGCGATGCCGCGTACCACGGGGGCATAGCTGCGCTGGCTGTAGGGCAGCATTTCATCGTCGTTGGATATCTGCACGCCGCGAAAGCGTACGCTGTCAAAGACCCCATATGCGGTATAGGTATCACCAAACGTCAACCTGCTGTGCGAGGAGCCTAGATCGGTCTCGGCACGGAAGCCCTGTGTTGTCCAGTGTGTTCGGCTGTCATTGTTTGATCGGTTGGCACTGGCTGTATGACGGAAGCGCCACATACCTACATTGAACGTGCTGTTGATCGACGCAAAAAAGTAGTCATCGCGGCGCTGATATTTGTCGTCGTTGTGCGCGCCATTGAGTGCGTAGTCGACCAATAGTGCGTTGATGCCCTGGTCGCGCAGCGCCTTTGGAATGTGGCCGCGTGGCAGGTTATGCAGGTGCACCTGGGGTACACGTAGATCGAGGCGCTGCTGGTTGCCGTTGTAGCTGACGCGTGCGTCAGGAATGGAATGGGCAAGTTCAAGGCAGTCAGTTGCATCGCTTGCACCAGTCTCCACATCCTCCAGGCGGATGCCCCACTGCTTGAGGCGGCTGCGCGAAAGGCAAGGTTCGGTCTGGCCGGACCGGGACGCAGTAAACACGATTGCTTCGCGAGCCACCTCATTGCCATTGAGATAGATGGCGAACGGATAGGTGCCAGGCAGGATGGCGCCAGGGCTGGACAGCGCGGCGACATCGCCGTGGCTGGTGCCGGCGCGTAGAAAATCCATGTTGAAGTTTGCTGCAGCAACTGCGCTGCCGATGCTGAAGGCATTGAGGGCAACCGCCAGTGGTGCCAAGCGAGGGGCAGCACTTCCCCGCCGCGGGCTTACACGGATTCTGCGAAGCATGAAGGAAATCGCGAAGTTGATCGGAGTTTTGCTCAGGACCGGATTGGCACATCGGTGATATCGCTGATGCCGCCGTAGTCGTTGATGTAGCCAAAACGCAACGATTGGGAGGCGCCAAGGTTGAGCTTTGACAGCGGGACCGAGAGCGTCTGGCCGGGCGCAATCATGTCCAGCTCGATATCGTTGCCGATGCCCGCGGTTGGCTGCCCCTGTAGATGCGAGAAGGTGATATGCATCGGGCTGTTGTTGCGAACCTCCAGGCATTGGTCGTTCGTGCGCCACTGCAAACTACGGGCGGCTTCATCAAGTGTCTGGTCGAGGCCAAGCGGCCGATAGAACAGCTTGATACGGGTACGGATGGCTACCTGCAGAACGTTGTCGGCTTCCGCAGTGGGGGGGATTTCCTGTACGTTGATCCACAACAGCGACTCCGTGTTGTCTGGAAGCCCGCTGCCGGCGTAGATCGTTCGGACCACTGCCTGCTCGCCTGGCGCCAATTGCATCAGCGGAGGTGTGATCACCATTGGCAGGTCCTTTGGGATCGCGGAGTCGTCACCGTCGTCCAGCCAGGTCTGAACCATATATGGAAGGCTGCTTTTGTTGGAAAGGGTCATCGCGGCAGACGCGGACTTTGCGTCATAGATAACGCGTGTGGTCTGCACTTGCACTGCTGCCTGGGCTGCATGCGGTGAGGACAGGCAGAGCAGCATCGCCAGGGCGATGCACCAGTTCATCGGCGGGCAGTTGGGGGCGTGCATGAAAGTCATCGGGCTTGCTTTGAGGTTCGGTGATGCGCGAGCGCTCAGGTGGATAAGCCGCGGGGCTGCCAGCGACAATGCGTCATCAGCCCCGCGGACAGCATCAGCGGTACTCGATCGAGAACGTCGAGTTCGCGTCGGCGATGCCAGCACCGACGTCCTTCTCGAAGGACTTGTAGCGCGCCTTCAGATTGACGGTTGCCTTGCCGGTGGCGGCAACGGTGACCAGCGCCGGGTCAACCAGGTCCTGGTTGATCGGAAAAACCTTGTCGTTGTTGTCCAGAATCTCAATGCCAACGCCGGTTGCCTTGCTCACCGCAAGCAGTTCCGGATGGCCGGCTGGCGTGGTGCCGTCAAAGCGCAGCGTGTAGGTGCCGGCTTCGCAGTTTTCCATATCGATATTGAAGCTCTTTGGCGCGGAAACATCGCCAGCCTCCTTGAACAGGGTGGTCGGGAAAGTGCCGATGGTGACGGTCTGGTCCACGCTGGCCGTGCTTACGTCGCAGGTGGATTGGACGATCTCGCCCTTGAAGGTGATGGAGCCCGATGCTGCCTGGGCTGCTGATGCCACCAGGCAGGACAGTGCCAGCGCCAATGCGGCGGTCTTGGCGACGTTGGTGTTGATGAAGTTCATTTGGTTTTCCTGTTTGTTGTGAGGGGCGTCGACACCGTTTGTGCGTTTGCAGCGGAGTGTTGTTTGCCCGTAGTTATGCCTGCAGCGCAATCGATGGTTGTGCAAAATGGGCGTACGACGAGGACAGTCAGGCGGTGCTGGCAGTCCTTGCACGTTGGCGATGCAGGCGTGGGGGTTGGCCCATGCGCTTTTCTGCATGAGTGGTTGGGAGGGGCTCACTCCAGGTGATGCGAGCAAGCGCGGTGGTGAAACAACTTATGTGGTGAAGCAACCACCTGCGTCGGTGGCCACCTCGCTATTGCCGGAGCGGCGCAACGCGCAACGCCCTACCTGCGCTATCGCGCTGGATGGCGACGAGATGGATTTTTTTCAGCCAGAGTGCCAGTTGGTTGAAACGCGGCTGCGCGGAGTTGTTGGTCAACCCGCGATGGAATTGGATTTGCGCGATGCACACTGTTCAGCGCAAATGCTCGGCAACTCGAATGCGGACCTCGTGCGCTTGCGGAGTGTCTGGCTGTGACAGGGAGGGGCTGTATGCCTGGCCTGGAGCTGCCAGTGAAAGTGGCAGTGAGTACTCCGGCCGTGCATTGAATGCTCGTGATTGATGGTGCTGATATGCCTTGAAGCTTCGAACCGAGCCGAAAATATTATGTTGCTCGGCTGATCCAGGCTGTAGGTATTCCCCAGTGCGTGGGCGGCGATAAGTGATGATGCTGCGGGGAATTTGCGCTGCCCCCTTTCGGAAGTGCTGCGGGAATGCATTTCGAATGCCGTTGTTGATCGCGTGGGTACGGCAAGGCATTCACGTTCGGCGCGGGGGAAATCGTGAAGCAGGCTGTCGCGGATCGTCGCCCGTTCTGGAAATGAATAGGCGCTGCAGGGTGCAGATCCTCGCATGCATGTATGGCTAGGAAGCAGGCTCATCCGCTATGTTGTGGTTGAGTGACGCGTTACGGGCTACCTGTGCGATTGCCAGCTGTCCTGTACCTGCTCGGATAGCGTTGGGTTGGAGTGTGATCTCCGTCGGCCGAAGCACGCTTGCGTATTTGAGCGCTACCGGATGCTGGACGCCATTGCGATGTGTCACCGCGCTGTAATCGTTTTCCCTCGCCATGGCCTACACATGGTTTTCACTTCAGCGATGTCCGCTGTACTGCATGATGTTGCTGCGTGATCCGTGGAGGCAATGCATCAGGGGGAAGTGCAATGCTTTGGGACGAGGCTGTTGAGCCGTCTCCAGGGAGGGGGAGATTGACGGATTTGTATGTGCAGTTGCAGGCAGTGTTGGACGCGTTGCCGCAGATGGCTGCGATGGTTCACGATGGCGTGCCCGTGCAGGCCAATCTGCGTTGGCGTGAGTTCTTCGGCAATGATGCGGCGCTGGGAAGTTCACGTGATTGGCTTGAGCGTGTGCATGCCGATGAGCGTGCGCTGGCGATAGCGGGCTGGCGCGAGTTTCTGCTGCGTGGGCATGCGCCCGCATTTGAATGTCGTCTGCAGGATGAGGCAGGCATCGAACATTGGTTCGAGGTGCGCTTGGGGAGCCCTGCAGCGGAGGTTCCGTTGCAGGCGGTAACGATGACCGATATCAGTGCCAGGCGTCGCCTGCGTCATTCTCTGGAGCAGAGTCTGGATCTGCAGGACCGGATGCTGGATGCCAGCATGGACTGCATCCAGGTGATAAACAGCGATGGCACGGTGCGGCATATGAACCGCTCCGGCTGCTTGGCGTTCGGGCTGCCGCAGGACGAGCGCAGGTTCGGAATGCAGTGGGCCGAGCTGTTGCCTGCGGCCTTTCGCAACAAAGGAAAGCGTGCGTTGGCGCAGGCCGCGGGTGGGCGGGCGGCGCGCTTTGCGGGCCAGACCGGCAGCGAAGGCGCGCTTACGCAGTTCTGGGACAACGTCCTCACCCCGATGTTTGACGGGCAAGGGCAGGTAAACGGCATCCTGTGTGTCTCGCGTGATGTCAGCCGACAGCAGCATGCCGAGCGGCGCCTGCGGATCGCCTGCGAGATCGATGAGTTGACCGGCTTGCCAAATCGACGTTCGTTCAATCGCAGGCTGCGGCTCAGCTTGCAGCGCCAGCGTGAGTGCCATGGCACGTTGGGGTTGATGATCATTGACCTGGACCACTTCAAGCACGTCAACGACACGTTAGGGCATTCGGCTGGCGATCATCTGCTGCGGGTGCTGGCCAAGCGGGTGGCCGCACACGTTTCCGACACGACCCTGGTCACGCGCCTGGGTGGCGATGAGTTCGCGGTGGTAGTGGAAGATATTGCCGGTGAGGCCGAGTTGCTGCAGGTTGCCGAAGGCATCAGTTTGCTGGCCGAAAGCTCGGTGACCTTTGCCGGGCAGGTGATCAATACCGGCATGAGTATTGGTTGCGCCATGTACCCACGCGATGCCTGTGATCCGGCCGAGCTGTTGAAAGCAGCCGACACCGCGTTGAACGATCTGAAGGCCAACGGGCGCGGCGGGGTGCGTTTATACAGCCGGCGGTTGATGGCCATCGCCGAGCAGGCGGCAAATCAACGCTTGATGGCGCGACAGTTGGTGCGCGACGGTGGGGTGGTGCCGCACTACCAGCCGAAGGTGAACCTGCAGGATGGTCGCGTCGTTGGCTACGAGGCATTGCTGCGCTGGCCTTGCGTAGAAGACAAGGGCATCGGCGAAGACTGCCAGCTTGATGAGGCCTTTCGCGATTACGAGCTCGCTTCGCGCCTGGCCGAGGCCATGCATCTGCAGGTGCTGGCGGATATCCGTGCGTGGCAGGCGCAGGGCCTGCAGGTGCTGCCGATCGCGATCAATGCCGCGCCGGTGGAGTTCCTCCGTGACGATTTTGCCGAGATCCTGCTGGAGAAGCTGCAGCGTTTTGCCGTCGACCCGGTGTTGATCGAGCTGGAGATCACCGAGCAGGTACTGACCGATCGTGGCTCTGCTTTCGTCGCCCGTGCGCTGGGTCTGTTGAAGGACGCCGGCATGCGCATCGCGCTGGATGATTTTGGTACCGGGCATTCTTCATTGGCACATCTGCGCGACTACCCGATTGATGTACTCAAGATCGATCGCAGTTTCGTCGCACGCATGGTCGATGAGCCATCGATCCGCGCGATAGTCGAAGCGGTCGGCAAGCTTGGACCGAGCCTGCGTCTGGATCTGGTCGCCGAGGGGGTGGAGAACGCCAGCCAACGGCAGATCCTGATCGAGGCTGGTTACCGGATTGGCCAGGGCTTCCTGTACGACCGCGCGGTCGACGCTGCGCAGGTGGCGCAGCGCTTGCAGGGGGCGCCGAAGTTGTCGACGGCGTAAGTATCAATCGGCCTGGTTGTGCTGCGCCTCCACCAGCCGCAGCCAAGCCTGCGCCGCAGCGGACAGATAGCCGCCGCGACGCCAGGCCAGCACCATTTTCCAGTCCAGTTCCGGCGCATCCAGCGGCACGATCACGACATCCGCACGTGGACGTGCGTTGGCAATCATGCGCGGCAGCAGGGCCACGCCCAAGCCGGCTGCGACCAGCGCGACGATGAAGTCCGGTTGCCCGCTGCGGGTGACTTCGCGAGGGCTGAAGCCACGCGCCTGGCAGGCCTGGATGATGTGGCGGTTCAGCAGGAAGCCCTTCTCGAACAGCACAAAAGGCACCTCTGCCAGATCCTGCAGCTGCAGGCTGGCCGAGCCCGCCAATGGGTGCTGGCGCGGCAGCAGCGCGACCAGGGGTTCGGTGCGCACCGGTTGCCAGTCCAGGTCGTCGGCGACCGGCAGCAGGCTGGCGGCCAGCTCGATCTCGCCGGCGCGCAGGCTTTCCTCCAGTGCCTCGCTGCCGCGTTCGAGCACGCGCAACTCGATCTGCGGGTAGAGCTGGCGGAAGCGTGCAAACACCGGCGCGAACAGGATGTCGCTGCCCAGCGAGGCCAGGCCCAGGTGCAGTTCGCCGCGCTGTAGATCGCGCAGTTCTTCCAGTTCCCGCAGCATGTCTTCGCGTTCGCCGAGCAGGGCCAAGGCGCGCCGATAGACGATCTGCCCGGCCGGGGTCAGCCGCACCCCATTGCGGGAGCGCTGCAGCAGCACTTCACCCAGTTCGTCCTCCAGCTGGCGGATGGCCTTGCTGATGGTTGGTTGGGTCGCGAATACCGCTTCGGCGGCCGCTGAAAAGCCGTCATGGCGGACTACTTCCACCAGCATGCGTAGCTGTCTGATATCCATTCTTAAATGGAATCCATTGGATGCAATGAATTCATTTTATTTATAGATCAGCCCGGCGTACATAGGGGGAATGGAAACCTTGATGTCGTCATTGCGTCGCGGCCAACTCGGACTGCGACGTGGGTTGCGCCGTAGCGCTGGCTTGCAGGTCGGCGTACTGGTGGTGATCTGGCTGCTGGCTGAGATGTTGATGCAGTGGCTGGCTGTGCCGGTGCCAGCTGGCATCGTTGGCTTGTTTGTGCTGCTGCTGGCCTTCGCGATGCGCTGGTTGTCGCCGCGCTCGTTCGCGCGTGGTGCGCAGTGGCTGCTGGCGGAAATGCTGTTGTTCTTCGTGCCGGCGGCAATGATCCTGCTCGACAACCGGCACATGTTCGGTTGGCTTGGCCTGAAGCTGTTGCTGGTGGTGGTGGCCGGCACCTTGCTGGTGATGGCGAGCACGGCGCTGACCGTCGAACTGTTGCTGCGGAGGAGCCTGCGCCATGAAGGTTGAGGCGCTGATCCAACAACCGGGGCAATTGCTGTGGCCGCTGTTCTGGGCCGTGCTGACGGTGGCGGTCTACCTGCTGGCCAAGCAGTTGTATCTGCGCAGCGGCAAGGCCTGGACGTCACCGTTGATCACTGCGCCATTGGTCCTGCTGGGACTTGCGTTGGTATTGCACGCCAACTACCACGACTACCTGCGTGGCACGCATTGGCTGGTGGCAATGCTGGGGCCGGCGACCGTTGCGTTCGCGGTGCCCATCCATCAGCAGCGGGCGTTGATTGCGCGGCATTGGAAGGTGCTGGGTGCAGGTGTGTTGGTCGGTAGCGGGGTGGCCATCGTCGCTGCGTGGGCGATGGCAACGGCCCTGCACCTGTCGCCGGAGCTGCGCTTGAGCCTGGCGCCGCGCTCGGTCACCACACCGTTCGCGATGGACGTATCCGGGCGCATTGGCGGCATCCCCGGGCTGACTGCAGTGTTTGTGATCATCACCGGCGTCTGCGGCTCGCTATGTGGGCAGGTGCTGCTCAAGCTGTTGCCGGTGCGCAGCGCGATGGCACGTGGTGCGCTGTTTGGCATGGGCGCGCATGGCATGGGCGTGGCCAAGGCGCGCGAACTGGGCGAGAGCGAGGGCGCAATCGCCGGACTGGTGATGGTGATGGCCGGTGTATTGAACGTGGCTGTCGCGCCCTTGCTGGTGATGCTGCTGCAGCGCTGACGACGGCTGGGCTCAAGTCAGGCCGGGGTGTCGCCGGCCCGGGCGTTCTGCAGGGTGTCTTGCCGACGCGCCAATACCGCTTCGCGGTGGGCGATGTAAGCGTTGGCAGCGAGGATGATCAGGGCGCCGATCACGGTCCAGCGGTCCAGTGTTTCATCGAACAACAGCCAGCCCATGACTGCCACCAAGGGCAGCTGGGTGAAGCTGATCGGGGTCAGTGCGGAAACTTCGCCCAGCTTGAGCGCGCGGGTCCACAGCAACTGGCCCAATGTGCCCATCACGCCGGTCGCCGCCAGCCACAGCCAGGCGATACCGCTCGGCCAGACCCAGACGAACAAAGCCGGGATCAACGACAGCGGCACCCAGAACACATAGGTGTAGAACACCACGGTATCCGGGCTGTCGACGCGGGTGAGCTGCTTGATCTGGATCGCGACCAGCGCGCTGAGCACGGCAGCCAGCACCGCGATCAGGCTGCCGAGCTCGAAGCTGTGCGCGCCTGGACGGACGATCACCAATACCCCGATGAAGCCGACAATCACCGCCGCCCAGCGGCGGAAGCGGACCTTCTCACCCAGCCACAGCACGGCGGCGATGGTGACGAACAACGGCGTGGAGTAGGACAGGGAAATGGCCTGCGACAGCGGCAGGTGGCCAATGGCCCAGAAGCCACACAGCATCGAGGCAAGGCCAATTGCGCTGCGCAGGAAGTAGCGCGGCAACTGCTGGGTACGCAACGGCGCGTGGCCCGGCCGCAGCAGCATCGGCAACAGCGCCAGCAGGCCAAAACTGTTGCGGAAGAACGCCACTTCCTGGGTGGGAACGTAGGCGGTTGCCAGGCGGATGGCGATGGCCATCAGGCCGAAGGCCATGGCGCTGCCGAACATCAGCAGGGCAGCGCGCATTGCGGTGGAGCGGGGTGCAGCCAAGGCAGTATTCACCAGCGGGCGCCGACCAACCTGGGCTCGGGTTCAATCGGGACGCCGAATTTCTCCAGCACGGCAGCGGATACGCGCCGCGCAAACGCCAGCAGCTCGGCGCCGGTGGCATTGCCATGGTTGACCAGCACCAGGGCGTGATTGGGCGAGACACCCGCATCACCGTCGCGCTGGCCCTTGAAGCCGGCCTGCTCGATCATCCATGCCGCCGATACCTTGCGGTTGCCGACATCGTTGCCGGGGAACACCGGCAGATCGGGGTAGTGCTGCAGCAGCACGTCGATCTGTTCCAGCGGCAGGATCGGGTTCTTGAAGAAGCTGCCTGCATTGCCGAGTACATCCGGGTCAGGCAGCTTGCGTTGGCGGATGGCGATGACGGCATTGGCGACGTCGGCCGAGACCGGGAACTCAATTCCCATGATCTGCAGCTCCTCGCGGATGCCGGCATAGTCCAGCTGCAGCTCGTGCAGCAGCGGCAAGCGGAACTCCACGGCGGTGATCAGGTAGCGATCGGCCTCGTGTTTGAACAGACTGTCGCGGTAGCCGAAGCGGCAGGCTTCCTGGTCCATGCGCACCCAGGCCTGTTCCTGCCGGTCCCAGGCCTCGACGATCTGGATGAACTCACCGACCTGGGCGCCATAGGCGCCGATGTTCTGGATTGGCGCGGCGCCGACGGTGCCGGGGATCAATGCCAGGTTCTCGAGTCCGGACAGGCCTTCGTTCAAGGACCACATCACCAGCTCGTGCCAGATCACGCCAGCGCCTGCGCGGACGATGGTGTGATCAGCGCGGTGTTCCAGTGCGCTGATCTCGCGGTTGTCGAACACCAGTACGACATCTTCCGGATCGGCAGCGAGCAGCACATTGCTGCCGCTGCCAAGCACCAGCAGGTCTGCCACACCGATGGCGGCCAGCGCTTCAGGCAGGGCGATGGGATCGGCGATACGCAACATGCGCGGTGCACGGGCGTCGACATGAAAGGTGTTGAGGTGGCGCAGTGGAGCGTTCTCGGTCAACGACCAAGCTGGGGCGGCATTCGTCATAGCGGTGCGACAGCGCCTCCCGACGGGGATTCGCGACGGCGACGGATGGCATTCACGCAGTCGCCGATCAGGCCTGGGCCCTGGAAGATCAGCCCGCTATAGCACTGCACCAGGGTCGCGCCAGCTGCCATCTTGGCGACGGCATCAGCGCCAGAGCTGATGCCACCGACGCCGATCAACGGCACCGACTCGGGCAGGCGCGCTCGCAGGCGGCGCAACACCAGGGTGGATTGACCGAGCAAGGGCGCGCCGGACAGGCCGCCGATTTCCTTGGACAGTGGATCCGCTTCGACCGTGGGCCGGCCGATGGTGGTGTTGGTGGCGATCACGCCATCCACGCCCAGCTCGCCGAGTACGCGGGCGGCGGCATCGATATCGCGGTCACTCAGGTCCGGCGCCACCTTGACCAGCATCGGCACGCGCTTGCCGTGCTTGGCCGCCAGTTGCTCCTGCGCCTCGCGCAGGCCGCCAACCAGTCGCCGCAATGCCTGCTCTTCCTGCAGTTCACGCAGGCCGGCGGTATTGGGGGAGGAGATGTTGACGGTGATGTAGTCGGCCAGCGGATAGACCTTTTCCATGCAGATCAGGTAGTCGGACAGCGCGTCCTCGTTGGGCGTGTCCTTGTTCTTGCCGATGTTGATGCCGAGCGGGCCGGGACGATGCTTGATCGCCTCCACGTTCTTTACCAGCGCATCAACACCGAGGTTGTTGAAACCCATGCGGTTGATGATGGCGTTGTGCCGAGGCAAGCGGAACAGTCGCGGTCTGGGGCTGCCGGCCTGCGGGCGCGGGGTGATGGTGCCGATCTCGACATAACCAAAGCCCAATGCAAACAGGGCTTCGATGTGCTCGCCGTTCTTGTCCAGGCCAGCGGCCAGACCAACCGGGTTGGGGAAGCTCAGGCCGAATGCCGGGGTGGGGAGCGGCTTGATGCGGCCGGCAATCAGCGGCGTGGTGCCGGTGCGCCAGGCAAGATCCAGCGCGGACAGACCCAGGCCGTGCGCGCGCTCGGCATCAAGGGTGAACAGGAAGGGGCGGGCAATGGAATACATAAGCTCAGTTCAGCGTGCCAACAAAGGCGCGGGTTTGGTACTCAAAGGCAACCTTGCCATCGACCGCATGCGCATCAAACAGGCGCTGCAGGGCCTCCAGCATCGGGGAATGACGTTCGTGGCCGGCTTGCGGCGCGTACGAGGAGGACAGTAGCCGGCCACGCAGGCCGTCGTAGTCCAGGTGCTGCACATTCGGCAGGTGGACCAGGCCGCGCAGCCCATCGCCGAACCAGTCGCGCATGGTCTGGTCGTCCTGGTAGCGCTCGGCGACCTCGGTGTAGTCGGTGCCGTAGTCCAGCAGCAGCTGCTCGTAGCCGGCCAGGAACGGCGAAGCATCGAGCAGGCGCGAGTTCCAGTACACCAGGGCCAGGCCACCCGGACGCAGGATACGCATCCATTCGCGGCGTACGGCGTTGGTATCGAACCAGTGGAATGCCTGCGCGGCCGCGACCAGATCAACGCTGTGGTCGGCCAGGGTGGTGGCCTCGGCGGTACCGGCGACGGATTGGAATTGCGGATGACCGGGCAGCAGCCAGTGTTCGGCGGCGGCGCGCATTGCGGCGTTGGGCTCAACCGCGATCAGCGGATGGCCGGCAGCCAGGAACAACTCGCTGGAAATGCCGGTGCCGGCGCCGATATCGGCGACCAGGGCAGAGCGGGACAGGCCGATATCGCGGTGCAGCCATTCCAGCAGCGTGGACGGATAGCCAGGGCGATAGCGCACATAGTCCGCTACCCGGCTGCTGAAACGTTGGGTTGAGTCGGATTGCCCCATGCCGGCCTCAGGAGTGCATCGCCGCGAGGCCAGCCAAGCCACCGAAGAACACAAGGATGGCGATGAAGCAGATGATGCCGATCAGCCACAGCGCGGTAGCCAGCCAGCCCAGCACCAGCCCGGCCACGGCCAGGCCATCGCCTTCCAGTTGTCCGTTGCTGCGGCGGATTTCGCCACGTGCCATATGGCCGAAGATGATGGCGCAGATGCTGCCGATGGCCGGCAACAGGGTCCAGCCAAGGATCCCGGCGACCAAGCTGATCACGGCGTAGCTGCTGGTCTGGCGAGGTGCAGGAATGCTCATCGGGAACTCCGTTTCAGCGAATTAAGCCCCTCTCCCGCGCGCGGGAGAGGGGGTGGGGTGAGGGCAAGCTTTTCAGCTAAGCGCTCTCCCACTTCAACGCCCCGACCAAGGCCGGGGCAGACACGATCAAAGATCGAACTTGATGCCCTGGGCCAGCGGCAGCGAGTCGGAGTAGTTGATGGTGTT
Source organism: Stenotrophomonas sp. STEN038 (assembly GCF_056759895.1). Taxonomy (NCBI): domain Bacteria; kingdom Pseudomonadati; phylum Pseudomonadota; class Gammaproteobacteria; order Lysobacterales; family Lysobacteraceae; genus Stenotrophomonas; species Stenotrophomonas sp. STEN038. The sequence continues at coordinate 21,756 of NZ_JBRRDW010000020.1, read as the reverse complement.
GGTCTGGCGACGCATATAGACCTTCCATGCATCCGAACCGGACTCGCGGCCACCGCCGGTGTCCTTTTCGCCACCGAAGGCGCCACCGATCTCAGCACCGGACGTGCCGATGTTGATGTTGGCGATGCCACAGTCGCTGCCGGCAGCCGACAGGAACTTCTCGGCGGTCTTCAGGTTCTGGGTGAAGATCGACGAGGACAGGCCCTGTGGCACGCCGTTCTGCATGTCGATGGCTTCGTCCAGGGTCTTGTACTTCATCACGTACAGGATCGGCGCGAAGGTCTCGTGCTGGACAATTTCATCGCTGTTCTTCAGACCGGTGACAATCGCCGGCAGCACGAAATTGCCTGCGCGGTCGATGGCGGTGCCGCCGGTCTCGACGGTGCCACCGGCAGCCTTGGCCTTGGCGATGGAGCCGAGGAACTGCTGCACGGCTTCCGGGCTGTTCAACGGGCCCATCAGGTTGGCCGCGTCGGTCGGGTCGCCGATCTTGCCTTCCACCTGCTTGTAAGCCTTGATCAGCGTGGCCAGCACGTTGTCGTAGATGGATTCATGCACGATCAGGCGACGGGTGGTGGTGCAGCGCTGGCCGGCAGTGCCGACGGCGCCGAACACGATGCCCGGCACGGCCAGCTTCTGGTCGGCGGTCTCGTCCATGATGATGGCGTTGTTACCGCCCAGTTCCAGCAGGCAGCGGCCAAGACGCTGGGCAACCTTCTGGTTGACGGTGCGGCCGACCTGGGTGGAACCGGTGAAGGAAATCAGCGGCACGCGGCGGTCGTCGACCATCTTTTCCGAAAGCGCGGTGCCGGCATCGTTGATCAGGAAGAACAGGTTCGGGAAGCCGGCACCTTCGAGCGCCTCATTGCAGATCTTCATCGTCGCAATGGCGGTCAGCGGGGTCTTGTTGGACGGCTTCCAGATGCAGATGTCGCCACAGATGGCAGCCAGGAACGCGTTCCAGCTCCACACCGCGACCGGGAAGTTGAAAGCGGAGATGATGCCGACCAGGCCCAGCGGGTGGTACTGCTCGTACATGCGGTGGCCGGGGCGCTCGGAATGCATGGTGTAGCCGTACAGCATGCGGCTCTGGCCCAGCGCGAAGTCGGCGATGTCGATCATCTCCTGCACTTCACCGTCGCCTTCCGGCTTGGACTTGCCCATTTCCAGCGCGACCAGCGAGCCCAGTGCGTCCTTGTGCTTGCGCAGTGCTTCACCGCAAAGGCGCACGGCTTCGCCGCGGCGCGGTGCCGGGGTGGTGCGCCATACCTTGTAGGCTTCCTGCGCGCGGGCGATGACGGTTTCGTAGTCAGCTTCGGTCGTCGCCTGGACCTCGGCAATCACTTCGCCTGTGGTCGGGTTCTGCGGCTTGAGGACGCCCGCGCCGGTGGCGGCGGACCATTCCCCGTTGCCCATGTAGGTGCCAGCGTTGGTGGCATCCAGCGCCAAGGCCTTGAGCAGCTCGGAAGACATTCAAACTCCTGTTTCTTAACGTTATTTTGGCGCCGTCGGAAACTGCGGGTGGGGCGACGGAGTGAGTGCCACATAGTATCAGAGTGAACCGATTGGCCCCGTACCCCTTGGTTTGTCCAATGCGACAGGCTGTGCCGGCGCCATGGACTGTGCTGATGGCGGGCCTTGCCTCGGCTGTGACCGCAAACCCTGTCACTGGCGGCCGTTTTCGGCCATATTCGCCACCCTTGATAGGGGTTTCCCCGGCTTGAACAGGATAGACAGATGAACGTGAGGATTTCGGACGGGGTAGTGGTTGGCAACAAGCTGCCCTTCGTGCTGTTTGGTGGGCTGAATGTGCTGGAGGACCTGGATTCCACCCTCTATGCCGCCGAGCGCTACGTGGAGGTCACCCGCAAGCTGGGCATCCCGTACGTATTCAAGGCTTCCTTCGACAAGGCCAACCGCTCCTCGATCACCTCCTTCCGTGGCGTCGGCCTGGAAGAAGGGCTGCGCATCTTCGATCAGGTCAAGCAGCGTTTCGGCGTGCCGGTGATCACCGACGTGCATGAAGTGGCGCAGGCTGCGCCGGTTGCTGAAGTGGTGGATGTGCTGCAGATCCCGGCCTTCCTGGCGCGGCAGACCGATCTGGTCACGGCCATTGCCCGCACCGGCCGTGCGGTCAACATCAAGAAGCCGCAGTTCCTCAGCCCGACCCAGATCAAGCACATCGTCAGCAAGATCCGCGAAGCTGGCAACGAGCAGATCATCCTGTGCGAGCGGGGCGCCCAGTTCGGCTACGACAACCTGGTCGTGGACATGCTCGGCTTCCGCGAGATGATCGAAGCCACCGGCGGCCTGCCGGCGATCTTCGACGTCACCCACAGCCTGCAGCGTCGTGATGCGGGAAGTGAGGCGTCGGGCGGTCGTCGCCGCCAGGTCGTTGAACTGGCACGTGCGGGTATGGCAGTCGGCATCGCCGGCCTGTTCCTCGAGGCGCATCCGGACCCGGACAACGCGCGCTGTGATGGCCCCAGCGCATTGCCGCTGGATGTGCTGGAGCCGTTTCTGGCACAGATCAAGGCGCTGGATGACATGGTCAAGGCGTTCCCGGTGCTGGATATCGCCTGATCTGCAGGAAGCAGGTGGCCGGCTGCCAGATCGAGCAGCCGGCATGCAAATCTGCTGGTGATGACGTCGAGGGCAGCTGCGAGTGCACGCCGAATCCATATCCAGGATGGGCGTTGGCTGCAACGACGTGTCGCAATGCTGCCGAGTGCACCCCGTAGCTACAAACGGCATCGGCGAAGAAGCCTTCGGTCACCCATTTGCCGCTCCAGCTGGGGTTGGTCGGAATTGTTTGCGGATACAGCTCCGCATGGCGGGAAATGCTGGCTGGGGGCGGCGCTTGCCTGTAACCTTGGCCTCCATCTTTTGACTCCGTAGCTCAGCTGGATAGAGCGGTCCCCTCCTAATTTTAAAGCCTTTGTTTCTGCTGATTTTTCGAAACTATAAGTCTTTGAATATGAATGTTTTTTTGGCCTTGTGTTGCGATCCAAGTGTTAAAGAAACAGAAGAAAACAGTTAAAAACAGGCCGAAACAGGGGCAAGTTGTCCCAGCCAGTTGTCCCAGCCTCACTTATTTCTCCTTAAAGAGCGGTTCCCGGAGGTGAGGGGACATGTCTTTAATCGGACGAGCGAGGGGGAATTTTCGTACTCACTTGAGTGCGGGGGAGACCCCCTAGTCGGCGCTTCAAATTCTTCGGCTATGCAATGAGGAGTCGGTCCGACCCTATACGTTGCCCCCTTGGTTGCCCTAGATCACTACAGGCATTTGGCAAGATGGCATTGCAAGCCGTATTGTTGAATTGCCATTAGGAGTGACATACCAAGGACGCCGTATGTTTGATCTGTGCTTGTTCGACTTAGATAACACGCTGCTTCGTACTGACGATCTCGAGGACATTCGCATGCAGGGCGTGGGGCAGCAGAATAATGCTGCTTACAAGGCTGTACTGCTCCGAAGAATCGGTGATCCTGTCAATCGGTACATCTACACGCCTGCGCATCTAGCGGCTCTTAGGGCGAGATGGCCCGATATGAAGTTCGCTGTGTTTACTCGATCCCCAGAGGCTTATGCGGTGACGTTGGACGGGGTCGCGTACCCAGACTTCAATTGGGACACTGGGGTGGTCTACGAGACGGTGCCTGCGGGCTTTCATAAGCCCAATGGCTGGGGTATACGCGAGTGCATGCGTCAGTTCGGGATTACCGATCCCAAGCGTGTTGTGATGATTGGGGACGAGGCTGTTGATGTTAAATCCGCCTACCACGCAGGATGCTGGGCCGTGCTTGACAAAGCATCTTGGCCGCATATGAGATGGGATCGCAGAAAGCATTGGGGCGCTCTTGAATTGGTTCCTGATGCAATGATCAATGGAGCGGATGAACTCATTGCCGTTCTAGCGGATATTGAAGCCTACGCTCCGCACTTGGAGTGGGAGTTCAATGATTCACTGGATGATTCGCGCCAATCACGCTTCGCGCCTGTAAATCACTTTTATCCTAGTGAGGTTGGAGAGCCGGATAGAGCGAAGGAAGAAATTCACTCGGCTGGGCGGCATTTTTCAGGCTACGAGTCATTGGATAGGCGTCGCGCTTGGCATGCGCTCACGCAAAGTATTCATTTGCACAAGGACGTGCAGGTATTTCCTGTGCAGTGGTGTAATTCAGTGTATTCCTTTGTTCGGAAACGGTTTCCGCTTTTGCGGTTTCCCAATCAATCAGTGACTATTGCTGCAATTCCGCCGCGCCCTTTGCGTTTGCCGCGAATGCAGCATTTTATTGCTCAGTTGCACGGCGACTTTGGCAGGCGTACTTCCTTGGGGCTGACGCATGATGCTGTTCAGTTCAGCACGACTTTGCTTTCTTATAGGCAGGGTGTTCGTTCCCAAAGCGGAGATCATTTGGGAAGGGTTGACCGTTTCATGAATGTCCGCGACCACCTTTTTGTGACAGATCCCACCTCAGTGAGGGGGAAGGATTTTGTTATCATCGATGACGTATGCACTAGCGGTGCGACTTTGATGTATGCCAAGAAAAGACTGATAGAGGCCGGAGCACGCAACGTTCAATTGCTTGCTCTTTCAAGGAACATCAGCGAAATCCTCCCTAGATCATAATTTAGTCGGTATTGATGGACACTATTTCTCTTCAAACAGGCAAGTTGCTTGCTCTGTCTATGCTGAAAGGCGTAGGTCCTGCAACTTTGCGCATGGCCTTGAACACGGCCAACTTCGCGACCTCATCAATGGAGGCTGTTGCAAAGCAAGTGCCTCGCTTGGCTGCGGTGATGCAACCTGCGTTATGGAATGAGGCGCTAGAAAAAGCGGAAATGCAGGTGGAGCAGGCGGAGAAAAACGACGCTCGTATCCTGTCTGTAATTGATCCTGAGTACCCGGCGTTGTTGAAGGCTACGAAGGACGATCCGGTGATCTTGTTCGTCAAAGGGTGCTTGGCTGAAAAGCCAGAGCAATCGGCGGCGGTGATTGGCACCCGCGAGCCTACCAAACATGGAGTGATGGTGGCCGAGCGCACCACACAATTCTTGGTGGAGAACGGTTGGTCGGTAGTCAGTGGGTTGGCTCTCGGGCTGGACGCTGTCGCCCATCAGGCTGCGTTGAAGGCAGGAGGGCATACGGTGGCCGTTCTTGCACATGGACTGCACACAATAGCGCCTTCAAAGCACAAGTCGTTGGCACAAGAGATCCTAGAGAAAGGCGGGGTACTGGTGTCTGAGTACCGTTTCGGAGTCGACCCGCGTCCGGAATTCTTCGTGAAGCGCGACCGCATTCAAGCGGGTCTTGCTCAAGGCGTCGTGATGGTGCAATCGGACTTGAAGGGGGGGAGTCTGCACGCCAGTCGTGCCGCCTTGGACTATGGTCGATGGCTGGCGGTGCCGGAGCCTACTCAACTTGATGCTGACAACATGGAGCCTAAGGCTCAGGCAAACGCACTGATTGCTGCTGGCGATACCGCAAAAATGGCCGAGTTGTTGATGTGCTCGACTGCTGACGTGCGCAGGGTGATCGTGTTGCGCTCGCGCGAGGACTATCCCAAGTTGCTGAGTGTTGGTTCACCATCTTCCGATGAAGGCGTCATGCCACAGGTGGGCTTGCTATAACTGAAATGTCTCATCAATTGTGAGGTGCGCTTGTTCAGCATAAGTGAGTGTTATGGCGCTGTCTTTCGCAGCGCTTGAACAGCAAATGAGGTTGCAGCCTTTAGGATATTGAAGTGTGCAAATGGCATGCGCGGTTCGACAAGAGGGTGGGGTTTAGATATTTCGTTAATCGTTGCGGAGATATCTATTTTGGTTCTTTTAAATCAATGTGGGTGGAATGATGTCAGTTAAAACATGGAAGTTGGATCTTGTCACGTCAGAGCACGTGATGGAGGCGGCTCGGATCTGGGATAGAAAGGGCCGAGGTCTTGCAAAGGATGAATTGTATTTCAGGCAGGGTTTTGGCGACTCTCAGAACTATGATGTGATGATCAATGGGAAAGCGTATCCACCAAAGCCTATTGGGAGTTTTGCGCATCACTTGGCTGAAGAACGATTGATCGCGAGGGACGAGTTTGGCGGGGCGAAGCGCGGGAAGTGGCATCGCCGTTTTCGCGAACTTGGGTTTGATGTTGTGTACAAAGGGACTGCGATTAGTGTCTTCTCTGAGTCCTCTCTCTGTGACGATGTCGCTGAGGTCGTGCTCAATCGACAGTTGGATGAAACACAGCGCCTTGCTCAGATCTTGGCCCGAATTGGACAGGGGCAGTTCCGTAGTGATTTGATGAAGATCTGGCAGGGGTGTTCTGTAACAGGGAGCGTGGTTCCCGAGGCTATTCGGGCCTCCCATATCAAGCCATGGTCAGAGTGCGGAAGCACGCCGGATGAACGGCTTAATTCTCAGAATGGCTTGCTTTTAGTCGCCACCTTGGACGCTCTTTTTGATCGAAATCTCATTTCGTTCGATAACGAAGGGCTAATTCTTATCTCCGAGAAAATACCCAAATCCGAGTACGCAGGACTTGGGTTGCGGTCCGATTTGCGTCTGAGGAAGCCCATGGGGACTCAGATGGCACACTTCATGAAATGGCATCGGGATCGCTTGCTCTAGATTTTCCTATTAGAATAAATTGGGTAATTAGTGAATTCCGTATTCTTTGCCGCTGTGGTGTTCGGAAGGCATTTCTTTCACTAGGGCGCGAGTACCACTTTTTTGAACGCTTTCGTATGCCGTCTCAATTGGCGCGTTATTGCTGACGAGCCGGTCTTTTCGGCTGCGCGCCTGACATAGTTGAAGTAGTTTCGATGTTTTTTTGGTGCATTTTCGGTGTACTGCCGAACCAAATACTTGCGGCGCTGCTCAAGGATAGGGGTGCTTCCGTCGCGCCGTTTCGCTCTTTTGTGCAAGTTTACGCCATGCCTCATCTTGGCGTAATAAAGAGAAATTCCGGAAGGCCGTAGAGTGGTTTTCTTTCCGTCAAATATTAGGCCCAAGTATTGTAGGGGCTTGTCGGCATTTGGGTTAAAGGTGCATTCAAGTGTTTTGCTTGTTTGCAAGTTCAATTCAATCGCGGCGAGTTCTTCTGCTACGAAATTCTTGATGTCGTCCGCATATTTTGCCGGGACCACTACAAGGATGTCGTCGCAGTATCTTTTATAGAGTCCGCCTATCTCATCAATTGCCTTGGTGAGTGCAATGTCGAACGGAAGCATGTAGATATTCGAAAGCAGGGCGCTTATTGGCGATCCTTGTGGGATGCCGTGCGGGTGTGGATTTGAAGTAATCAATCCGCTATTTCGTATTTTGCTTCGAAAATCAACAGGCGTACATAGGCGCTCAATGCGCTTTAATTCTTGTCTGCTCAAGTTCAGGGCATTTCGTGCAGAAATGAGTTCAACAGAAGCATGTCTTGTCAATGAACGGAAAATTGCAAAATGATCGTCAGGCAAGGTTGTGTTGCCAAGAACATGGGTCCACTGCTTCTTTAGCAATTTATGATCAAGGGTGCCAAAAAAGTCTTTAACATCAAATCCAAGTGCAACGCAGGGCTGATTTTTCGCGATCCACTGAAATGATTCGTGGGCAAAGTCAATATTGGATTTTTTTAGAGATCTGAATGCTATGACTGATTCTGAAAGGTTGTGGTCGCGAATAATACTTTCGTATTTTTCAGATATCAGATAATTGTAATAAGAGTAGATCGCGGCATCGCTGTGCGCTGCGTATCTGATCTCTCTGACCTTTGTACTCTTTTTAAGACGCTTTGGCCCGATGCGTTTTATGCGTGTTCGAACAATGTCGTGGCGCAGAAACGGAAGGAAAGGGTGTGATTTGACGGCGGCAGGGTTCTGCACAAGCGCTTTGCAGGCGCTGGCAGATAGTGGGGCGTCAAAGTGCACATATCTCCGAGGCTTAAGTGCAGCTTCAAGTGCGCTCGCTGGGTTCCGGAAATACATAATGGCGATTCCATTGCCTTCCTACAGGGCGGGGCTGGCTGCGGCGACCATTCCCTGCCCTGTTAATACAACACAGACTCTATCTAAAGAGCCCTACCCATTTCGGCCGTTTGCCGAAATTTAACCGCAAAGCAACAAGATTGTTGTGTAGCCAAGTATTGAAGGAACTATTGATGACTATCGCTGTCGAAGTGGTATCGAGTTTGATCGTCGTAGCGCTTCGCTGGTCAGCGACCGCACTGTGCGGACGCTGGCTTGGCGTGGTAAGACTTACCCCGTTCACGTGCATCAAACGGGCAATCATCTTTTAACGGATCGGTGCGCTCAGTGCAAGGGTATGATGATTGTGGCGTCTATGTAATTACGTGGTAGTTGGGGGTCAAATGTAGCAACGGTCGATTTCGGGAGCGATGTGGCAAGGTGGGGGGGGGGCAATTCTGTCTGGGACGCTTACATCCCCGGTTTGATGTAATCACATTGCAGCGGGATGGACTGCTGGCGCCAGTCGTACAGGTATTCTCTCTCGTCTAGGTCGCTGCACTTCATCAACAGGATGTCGGCCGTAGGGTTGGTGACCACCTTACGTGTGTAGTACCGCCATAAGTACGGCTTATCGCCGGGCTTGCTAGTCTCCGGTACGAGGCGCGACACGTTGATGACGCCGCAGTCTCCTACAGGCCTGCTGTCCACCACTACCCATGCTTGAAAAGTGTCCCCGGAATACTGGGCCTTGAAGGTCTGCGTGAAGAGGTTGGTTCCAATGTTGCAAGTGCGCCGTTCCGAACCCAAGGACAGGGCAATGGAGTTGCGGACGCCTTCGAGTGTGCGGGTTGTACAGGACTGGCCTATGGCCTCGGCCCAAGCGTGCATGTCTTTTTTCTGCACTGCATTGAGACGGCTGAGATTCCGTAGTGCTTCGGGTGGCGTATCCGCAGGCGTGACACCGTCCAGAATGGCAGCCATCTGGCTGGCCATGTTGCACAGTTCCTTCCATTGCGGACTGTCGTAGATCCTAGTGGGTGTGGTCTTGTAGTCTTTGGCTAGCGAGTCGACTAGATCGTTGGTTTCTTCGGCGAGACGCTTGGCGGCCTCAATCTCGCTCAACGCTTGTCTGATGCTGGTCTGGACGAATGAGCACGTCAGCAAGCCGTGTTCGGGTGGCGTGCATTCGTACGTTAGCCAGCCGTTCTCTACAGTGTTGTGCACCTGCCCGAAGGTTGGATAGGGCAGGTCTGCGGCTAGCGCAGTGCTTGATGCAACTAATGCCAACGCGGTTAGAACGGACTGACGCTTCCTTGTGCTCATATAGCCATCCCCTGTTAGTACGTGAAGGCTAGCACCACCGCGTGACTTCTCAAATGCTGATGCACAGAGGGATGAAGGGCTAATGCGCGCCCTCCGGCTATTGTGTGGAGAAGATCGCCGACATTCTTGGGATGAATGGATGTCCGCCGATGCTGAGAGGTAAGGGGCTTGCTAAGACCCCTGAAGAATTCATTCAGTGCCGTCGACTGGAGGCCAAGCAGTGGAGCCCCGTGGCAACACAAGAAGAGTGAGCGCTGTGTCGTACTCCCCAGAGGTAATCTTCATTTCTCGAAGTGAAAGATGCGCAGGCGCGTGGGGGAACCACACGCGCGCAGATACTTCGGTTCCGCTGCGGTCGCTGGTTATGGATTCGTTGGCGGCAATTGAATTTTCTGGTATTTCAATGATCTGCTTGCGTGAACGAAAGAATGCTCCATTCTTTTTGGCCGCCTTACTTGAGTAGGCCCATCGCATGTAGCCGTCGCGGTGATTGATCAGGACGGCCTGTTGATCAGTGTCTTTGAGCCACCGCAGTACCGTGGCTGTCAGTGATGCGCCGTAACGCTCCGCACATGCTCCAAGGGACTCTAAGTCAGATGCCGTCCCAATTTGGTCACGGAAGTCGTTGAGCGGCATCAGTAACGTTGCTGCGAAAGTGTCAGCCTGCGCTTCGATTGAAGTTTCTTCGGCATCACGATTGACTACGTCATCTTCAGAGCAATTGAAGGAGTCTTTCTGGTGGCGATGAAGGATGTAGTGACCTAGTTCATGGGCCTGTGTAAAACGAATTCGCCCGTTAGACTTGATGCCGTTGTTGTACAGCAGGCACCACTCGCTTCGGTCATCGTTGGAGAACAATGCCCCTTCGAACTTCTTGATGTCCGCGGCTTGAACTTGAGTGATCGAATCCTTCCAGCCAAAAAGAGAGGCTGTGTTCAAGGCAAGTTCTGTCACGTCTACCGGGAAGCGTGCTGCGCCATGAGCATTGGCGAAGGCGTCTAGAACGTGGGTAAGTTTGTATGCCGCCTTCGAGGGTGTGAGTGCGTGCGTCATTTGACCTGAGGCTTCTTGAAGGACTCCATGATCTGCCGCATGACTTGCTTGCCGTCTGCATCAAGGTCTTTGTAGTTCCGAAAAAAGGCCTCATCTATCTGTGTTTCTTCGGGCGTGTTGGCTTCTTCTTCTAAGAAGAACGACACGGTGCGCCCGAGAACTCTAGCAAGAGCATCCAGTTTTTCCGCTGATGGGCGAGGTGAGGGCCTGTTCTCAAGCTCCCATAGGTAGCTTTTGCTCATGCCGGCAGCAATAGCCAGTGAATCAAGAGTCAGGTGCTTTTCCTTACGGAGAAGCCTGATTTTTTCGCCCAGAGTGGTAGCCATAGGATTTGTTAAAAAGTCGTTAAAATTCGTTCATACCACTATACCGAACTTTTCCGTTGACAGTAGCGAACGAGAGGGGCACACTACGCCTCGTTCGGTACATCGAACGTGGTGTAAATAATTTGAAAATTCCTTGATGCACGTCACAAATTCTGATAGCGTATTCAGAATATGACTAAGGCCCAACGTTGAGGTTGAGCCTTCGTGCGGCATTGCCGCCTTAACAACTTGAGTTTTCTATCAGCCCGATGGGCTGATGGTTCCGCAAAATCGCACTTGTAAGATGTCCAGCATCGTGCGGTCTTGGGAGGATTCCACTCTGCCCGCCAAGGCAGGTCGAAGATTGTCGTTTTTTCTCTTCGGCCTGTCAATAGAGTGCTAATTCCTCGCGAGTTCCTAGATGGGCATCACTTGCATGAGGTATCGCGACGATGTCAGAACAGACTTCGACGACCCCCCATCGCCCCGGCTACCGGCTGATCTATCGGCCTGTAATCACCCTTCGAAATGGCAAAAAGTTGCATGCCGCTTCGAAAGGGCTGAAGGCTTGGCCGATCTGGGTGCGTGACGACGAGCAGAAGTAATCTCGCCGATGCGGGGTGACCAGACAGCACTGTTGTCTGGTCACCAGTCTTCGATCAACTCCTGACATGGGTCAACGATGCCAGTCCCCATTTGAAAGCAAGGAGCAGCAATGGCTACTAATCCACCTAAGGGTGATGGACACCGCAACGGCGCTGTCCGCGAACGTTCACAGACACAAACTCCGTCTGGACACTTCGTAAAGCGTGATACGAATACCGGTCGTTTCATGGACGTGAAGTCTGACGGCAAGCCGTTCAAGGGTGTTCGCAAAGAGAAGTGATGTTGTCCAAGGAAGAGGGCCCCCAATGGGGCCCTCTTTTTTGTTGGGCGCACGTAGCGCAATGGTTCATCTTGGTCGAACGGCTTCGGTCCTGTATCCTTCACGCCGAATGGCCCCGTGGCATAACTGGATAACGCGCGGTCCTCCTAAGACTGAGTTGGGGGTTCAAGTCCCTCCGGGGCCACCATTTTTCGCCGTGTCTAGCATGCGGTGAGTTTGCTTTCGCTCTTTTTCAAAGAGCGGTCCCTCCAGAGGGGACATGCATGCATGTTGTTCGAAGAATTGTCATTACAGTTTTAATTTCTTTTTATTTCAATGGCTTGCGGCTCAGTGCGGCGTTCTCCTAAGGGACAGGTCGCACGTTCGAATCGTGTCGGGGTCACCATCTTTTCGTGCAGCTTGCGATGCCCGCTGCAAGCGCCAGTCAGCCCCCGGTGCGCATGCCGATGCAATGCGTTGAAGCCCTCAATTTCCGTAGTTATGGCCCGGCCGGTCATACGCACAGCCATGACCATTTGCAGCTGGTGTTGCCGCTGCGTGGGAGCCTGGAGCTGGAGATCGACGGGCGCGGCGGGCGCTTGGACACCTTGCACGGGGCCCTGATCGTCCCGGGCGCGGCTCACGTGCAGGCAGGTAGTGGGCAGAACCGGTTCCTGATTGTTGACTGTGACAGTGTCCTGTTGGAGCGGTCACAACTGGATCAGGGGCGAAGGCGTCCATTTCTGGGGATTTCGGCTGCGGCGTCCAGCTTGCTTGAATTCGTGGATATCAGCGTGGGTGGCCGCGATGCAGTGCCTGCACCTGTGGCCAGACATGTATTGCCGCTGTTGCTGGATAGCTTGTTTGCTGCCGGGCGTCCCTCAGCGGCTGACAGTGCCGGCTTGCGGCGGTTGTGCGAACAGATACGTGCAGCCCCGGGTCAGTCCTGGCCGCTGGCGCGGATGGCGCCGGTGGCCGGCATAGGCTTGACCGCACTGCACGGCGCGTTCAAACGTCAATTCGGCCTCACGCCGGGGCAATGGCTGCAGCAGCAGCGTCTGCAATGGGCGCAACGCCAGCTGGCTGAGGGCAGGCAGTCGGTGGCGCAGATTGCCCAGCAGGCCGGTTTCTCCGACCAGAGTGCATTGACCCGGGCCATGCGTCGCTCGCAGGGGATTACCCCGGGCCGCTATCGACGGAGTCTGGACGCGTAGTTTGAGCACAGCATCGCGCAGCTTGGGACAATACAGCGTGGGCCGGCAGCTGGATGCTGGTGTTGTGTCTGACTGTCGGGTGGCTTGATGAAAGAGCGGATGTTGTTCGGGATTGGCAATGGCGTGGCTTCGGGCGCGCTATGGGGCTTGGTGTTCCTGGCGCCAGCGGTGTTGGTGGATTTTTCGCCGCTGCAGTTGGCTGCGGCGCGCTATCTGATTTATGGCCTGGTTGCAGTGATCCTGCTTGTGCCGCGCTGGCCGGCGTTGCGGGCGCATATCGGCAAGGCGGACTGGAAGGCCCTGACCTGGCTGAGCCTGCTCGGCAATCTGATCTATTTCGTGCTGCTGTCCATCTGCGTGCAGTGGAGCGGTGGCGGTGCTGCGGCCTTGATAGTCGGCATGGTGCCGGTGTTGGTGGCCGTGGTCGGTGCACGTGAGCCGGGGGCAGTGCCGCTGTCACGGTTGGTGCCGGCCTTGCTGCTATGTGTGGCAGGCGTTGTCCTGATGGGTTACGAGGCCATCGCCTCGACGCATGTAGAAACCACCGCCGCGCAGCGATTGATCGGCTTGCTGTGCGGCGTGGGCGCGTTGGTGTCCTGGACCGCCTATTCGGTGGGTAATACCCGTTGGCTGGCCAAGGTGCCCAATGTGTCTGGACATGACTGGTCCCTGCTGACCGGTGTGGCAACCGGCGGCCTGGCCTTGCTGCTGGCGCCGCTCGCCTTTGCTGATGGCGCGGCAGGACATTCGGGGCGGGAATGGGCGGGCTTCTGGGGGATGGCCGCGGCAGTGGCGGTGTTTGCATCCATTCTGGGCAATGCCTGCTGGAACCGCGCCAGCCGCGCGCTGCCGCTGACCCTGGGCGGGCAGATGATCGTGTTCGAGACTTTGTTCGGGCTGCTCTACGGTTTTCTGTGGCAGCAGCGCTGGCCAGTGGCGATCGAGATTGTTGCTGCGCTGTGCCTTCTGCTCGGCGTGATCTGGAGCGCTGCGGCGCACCGGCCGAAGGCGCAAGCGCCGGCATCGGCGTGAGGAATCTGCGCAGTCAGGCGGCGAAAGCCTGACTGCGATGCTGCTTTCGATTGCATGCGGGCGCTAGTTGGCCGGCATGCGCCGCAGGCAGCGCCCGCAGCAATGATCCAGCCGTTGCGCGCTGCTTGCTGGTTAAATGCGCGACGTTTGCGCTTGATGACATTTGCAACTTTTAGCAGCAGGTTTGACGACGTTGCCTTTATCTGCGTTTTTGCAACGCAGCACTTGACAGTCTGATCCCGGCTGTTGTCTCTTGAAGGCCATGAACAGCCCGCAGCCCCTCGCCATCACCTCGCAGTCGCCCTCCGGCGGCCGGGTGAGTGCGCCCGGGTTCGGCGGCGCCATTACCACCACCACTATTACCGTCACCATTAGCCCGGTGCGGCCCGTCGTCTTCGCGTAATTTCCGAAAACAACGGCCCCGCACCCGGATCAGGATGCGGGGGAACCCCATCCAGATGCGCGTCGGGGCCTCCATCCGAGGTTCTTCCGATGTCGTCAGTTGCTGCTTCACCCGTCGATCCTGCCGCGAGCGCTGCCGTTCGCACCGTCGTCCATAAATTCGGCGGCACGTCCGTGGCGGACGCCGAGCGTTACCGCCATGTGGCGCAGCTGCTGCTGGACCGCGACGAGACAGTGCAGGTCACCGTGGTGTCGGCCATGAAGGGCGTGACCGACGCGCTGATCGGCTTGGCCAAGGCCGCGGCTGCTGCGGACCCGCAATGGGATGATCGATGGCACGAGCTGCGGGCGCGCCATCGTGGCGCCGCCGCCGCATTGTTGGGCGAGCATTCCGGGGCAACCATTGAATGGCTGGATGCGCGCTTCGATCGTCTGCGCGAGATACTGGCCGCGTTGGCAGTCATTGGAGAATTGCCACAGGAAGTACTGGATCGTGTGCAGGGTCTGGGCGAGGTGTTCTCAGCCCACCTGCTGGGTCATCACCTGCAGGCCCTGGGTGAAGACGCCGATGTGCTGGACGCGCGTGACGTGCTGGTGGTCAACCACGGCGAATTGGGCGTGGATGTGGATTGGAAGTCCAGCGCCGCCAAACTGGCGCTGTGGCGCGAATCGCATCCATCGCAACGTCTGGTGGTGACCGGCTTTGTTGCCCGTGATCGCAAAGGCAACATCACCACGCTTGGGCGCAACGGCAGTGATTTCTCCGGCGCCATCTTCGCGGCTTTGTTCGCGGCCGATGAGCTGCATATCTGGACCGACGTTGACGGCGTGCTTTCGGCCGACCCGCGGGTGGTGCCCGAAGCCGTGCAGCTGGATGCCTTGAGCTATGACGAAGCCTGTGAGCTGGCGTATTTCGGCGCAAAGGTGGTGCATCCGCAAACCATGTCGCCGGCGATCGAGCGCGGTTTGCCGATCATCATCCGCAACACCTTCCGCCCGGATCACCCGGGTACCCGCATCACTGCCGAGAGCTCCAGCAACGGCCCGATCAAAGGTTTGACGCTGAGTGCGGATCTGGCCGTGCTGAACGTTGAAGGCACCGGCCTGATCGGCGTGCCGGGCACCGCCGAGCGCGTGTTCTCGGCGCTGCGTAATGCACATGTGTCGGTGGTGATGATCTCGCAGGGATCATCCGAGCATTCAATCTGTTGCGTGGTGAAACAGGCCGAGGCCGAGTTCGCCCGCGACGCCTTGGCCCAGGCGTTCTCGCACGAATTGGCGGCAGGCCAGGTGCAGCGCGTGCAGCTCACCACTGGAGTGAGTGTGCTTGCGGCGGTGGGTGATGGCATGACCGGCCAGCCTGGTGTTGCTGCGCGACTGTTTGAGTCGCTGGGGCGTGCGCAGGTCAATATCCTGGCTATTGCGCAGGGCTCGTCGGAGCGCAATATCTCGGTCGCCATTGAAGCCTGCGATGCCACCAAGGCCTTGCGTGCCGCGCATGCCGGTTTCTGGTTGTCGCCGCAGACTTTCTCGGTGGGCTTGATCGGGCCCGGTAACGTCGGCGCTGCCTTGCTTGAGCAGCTATATGCATCCGAAGCCGCGCTGTTGGCCAGGGCCAAGCTTGATCTTCGACTGCGTGCGGTTGCTTCGCGTAATCGCATGGTGCTTGACCAGCGCGGCATGCACGGCAATTGGAAGGCCGCGTTCGATTCCGCGGCGCTGCCAAATGATCTTGATCTGTTCACCGAACACCTGCTGTCGGCGCGCCTGCCACACACATTGATCATCGATTGCAGCGGCAGTGCCGAAGTGGCCGATCGCTATGCAGGTTGGTTGGCTGCCGGCATCCACGTGGTCACTCCGAACAAGCAGGCGGGCTCCGGTCCATTGGCGCGTTATCAGGCAATCCGCGAGGCAGCTGCCTCCACCGGTGCACGCTTCCGCTACGAAGCCACGGTGGGCGCGGGTCTGCCAGTGATCACCACGCTGCGTGATCTGGTCGATACCGGCGACGAAGTCACGGCGATTGCCGGCATTTTCTCCGGCACGTTGGCGTGGCTGTTCAACAAATACGACGGCACTGTGCCGTTCTCCGAGCTGGTTACGCAGGCGCGCGGCATGGGCTATACCGAGCCGGACCCGCGTGATGATCTGTCCGGCGTGGACGTTGCCCGCAAGTTGGTGATCCTGGCCCGCGAAGCCGGTTACGAGCTGAGTCTGGAAGATGTCGCGGTGGAAAGCCTGGTGCCTGCGGCCCTGCAGCAGGCCAGCGTCGACGACTTCATGGCGCGCCTCAACGAGGTGGATGCGAGCTTCGCGCAGCGTCTGGCCGATGCCCGTACCCGCGGCAACGTGCTGCGCTATGTGGCGCAGTTCAAGCCGGGGCAGCAGCCGAGCGTCGGCCTGGTTGAACTGCCGGGGGATCATGCCTTCGCAAACCTGCGCTTGACCGACAACGTGGTGCAGTTCACCACCCGTCGCTATTGCGACAACCCCTTGGTGGTGCAAGGTCCGGGCGCAGGTCCGGAAGTAACCGCAGCCGGTGTGTTTGCCGATGTGCTGCGGGTGGCAGCTGGCGAGGGAGCGCGATTGTGAGTGATGCAACGAAGGGTGGTGCTGCCCGTCAGGCGCGCGCGTTCTCGCCCGCGTCGGTGGCCAATGTGGCGGTCGGTTTTGACCTGCTGGGTTATGCCGTGCCGGATGTAGGCGACACGGTTACCGTGCGTCGCATCGATGCGCCGGAAGTTCGGATCGTCGCCATTCGGGGTGCCGCCATCGAGCTGCCGCTGGATGCGCCCAGCAACACCGCAGGTGCGGCGCTGATTGCCTTGCGCGAGGCGCTGGCGCTGCCGTTCGGGTTCGAGGTGGAGATCGACAAGGGCATACCGCTGAGCTCGGGCATGGGCGGTTCGGCCGCGTCCTGTGTGGCGGCCTTGGTTGCAGCCAATGCGTTGCTGGATGCGCCCTTGAGTCGAGAGCAGTTGTACAAGTACTCGCTGGACGGTGAAGCAGTGGCCAGTGGCAGCCGTCATGGCGACAACCTTGGCCCGATGTTCCTGGGTGGCTTGGTGCTCTCAACGCTGGAGCGTCTGGTGCCGGTGCCGGTGCCTGCGAATTGGCATAGCCTGCTGGTGCATCCGGACGCGCTTCTGGAGACGCGACGTGCACGTGAAGCCTTGCAAGGCAGTTATGCTTTGAAAGAGTTTGTCGCACAGAGCAGTAATCTGGCCTTGGTATTGGCGGGTTGCCATGCAGGCGACGCTGGTTTGGTGCGGGCGGGTCTGGCTGATGTTTTGATCGAGCCGCGGCGTGCGCCTTTGATCGTCGGTTTTGATGCGGCCAAGGCAGCCGCATTGGCTGCAGGTGCGATGGGTGCCGGCATCTCCGGGGCCGGTCCCAGCGTATTTGCCTGGTTTGAAGAACGCGGCGCCGCAGTGGCCGCTGCGCCAAAGTTGCAGGCGGCCTTCGCTGCGGCAGGCTTCGACAGCCAGAGCTGGGTAAGCCCGATCAACAGTCCCGGCGCACGACTGCTCTAAGCCTGATAGCACCTCTCCCATCGGGAGAGGGCTTGGGGTGAGGGGGATCCTTGCGCGGGTCTCGAGTCCAGAGCAGCACACCAACCATTTCGCGGATTTCCGAATGAACTTCATCTCCACCCGCAACGCTTCCCCTGCCGCTACGCTGAGCCAGGCTATTGCCGCCGGTCTGGCACCCGATGGCGGCTTGTACGTACCCGAAACTATGCCGGCAGTACGCACCTTGCAGTTGGGCGACACCCTTGCCGGGACCGCCACCGGGCTGCTAAAGCCGTTCTTCGCTGATGACGCCCTGGTTTCCGAATTGCCGAAGATCTGCAGCGAAGCCTTCGATTTCCCGGCACCACTGCAGGCCTTGGCGACCAGTAAGGATCATGTGCTGGAGTTGTTCCATGGCCCCACCGCAGCCTTCAAGGATTTCGGCGCGCGGTTCCTCGCGGCCAGCCTGTCGCGCTTGCGCGCTGCGCAAGAGCGTCCACTGACCATCGTGGTCGCCACCTCAGGCGACACCGGTGCTGCCGTGGCCGCAGCCTTCCACAATCAGCCCAACCTTCAAGTCGTGGTGCTGTACCCGGATGGACGTGTATCGCCGCGTCAGGCGCATCAGCTTGGTTGCCTTGGTGGCAATATCCGCGCGTTGCGTGTGGCTGGTTCGTTTGATGATTGCCAGGCCATGGCCAAGCAGGCGCTGAGCGATGCTGACTTGCAGGCGCAGGTGCCGTTGAGTTCAGCCAACAGCATCAGCCTGGGGCGCCTGTTGCCGCAGATGAGCTACTACGCACATGCCGCGCTCAGCCATCAGGCTGCGCATGGCTCACTGCTCAACTTCGTCATTCCTACCGGCAATCTGGGGAACGCGATGGCAGCCGTGATGGCGCGTGCACTCGGTGTGCCGCTGGGGCGGATCGTGCTGGCGACCAATGCCAATCGTGTTTTGCCGGACTACTTCAACGGCGGTGATTACGCGCCGAAGGCCAGTGTTGCCACGCTAGCCAATGCAATGGACGTAGGCGCGCCGAGCAATTTCGAGCGCCTGCGCTGGTTGTACGAGGGCGATGATGCAGCACTGCGCGCTGCCTTCACCTCGCAGGCGGTGGACGATGCCACCATCCGCGATACCATCGCTCGCCGCTATGGTGCCTATGGCGAAGTGTTCTGTCCGCATACCGCCACGGCGGTGCACGTTCTGGAGCAGCTGCGTGCCAATGGCAGTGCAGCGTCGGATCAACATTGGGCAGTGGCAGCGACCGCGCACCCGGCTAAATTTGAATCGGTGGTCGAACCGCTGATCGGTCGTGAAGTCGAAGTGCCGCCAGCACTGGCAGAACTGCTCAAGCGTCCGGCCCACGCCGAGCCTTGCGCACCAGACTACGCAGCCCTGCGCCAGAAACTGCTGTAGGCCCGACCTGTAGTGCCGAGCCGTGCTCGGCAAGAGGCCTCACCGATGAATCTGGTTGTAGGAGCGGCATAACCCGCGAAACCGGTATAGCTTCGCGGTCAATTATTCCGGCCCCCGGCAGCTGTACGAGCTTCGCGGCTTACGCCGCTCCTACAAAAAGGGAGGAGGCTGCGCATGTAGAGCCAAGCCTTGCTCGGCAGGGGGCTTCACCGGTAACGCCCCAGCCGAGCTCGGCTCTACGGGTGAGGCGTCAGAACTCGTCGTTGGCCAGCTGCTGCAGTTCGGCGAAATCCAGGATCTCCACCACATTCAGGTGGGGCAGGGCAATCAGGCCTTGCTGGCGCAGCTTGGTAAAGGTGCGGCTCACCGTTTCCATGGTCAGGCCAAGATGGTCGGCTATATCGCCGCGGCCCATCGGCAAGGAAACCCGGTTGCTGCTGCGGCCGTTCAAGGTTGCCTCACGGGCAGCCAGGCGCAGCAGGAAGTCAGCCAGTCGCTCCGGTGGCTGCAGGCGTGCCAGTGCAAGTGCGTTGTCCTGTGCCGCGTCCAGCTCCTGGCAGGCGCGTTGCAGCAATTTGCGCTCCAGATGCGGGTAGCGCTGGCGCAGGTCACGCATCTGCGTGGTTGGCACCCGGCAGACCCGGCTGTCGGCGATGGCCTCGATATCGTAACGGTGATGGTCGCTGCCGCTCAGGCCCAGATAATCGCCTGGCAGTACAAAGCCGTTCACCTGGCGGCGGCCATCGGCCAAGGTGCGTACCAGGCGCAGCGCGCCCTCGGTTACTGTATAGACATAAGCGCGCGGCTCACCGGCGCGCGCCAGCGTAGTGCCCATCGCAACCGGCGTGGAGACGGTGATCTGCTCCAGCGCATGTACTTCATCGCAGGACAGGGCCGAGCACACCGACAGGTGGCGGACCGAGCACTGCAGGCACTCGCGCCCGCCATTGCCTTCGGGGGCAACGGACGAAACCGTGGATTGCTCGGTGCCTTGGGCTGGCCGGGACATGTCTAGAACGAGGGGGAAGTGGCCAAATTATACTTCATGCGGCCAGACGGGCGGTGTGCGGCTAGAATTGGCGACCGTTTCCCCATTGAGTTGCAGGAGTTTTGCCCGTGATCAAGCCCCGTACCCCGCCCGGCATCATGGAATTGCTGCCGCGCGAGCAGATCGCGTTCCAGCGCATGCTGGACGTCATCCGCCGCAACTACGAGCGCTTCGGGTTCCTGCCGGTGGAAACCCCGGTGTTCGAGCTGTCCGATGTGCTGCTGACCAAATCCGGCGGCGAGACCGAGCGCCAGGTGTATTTCGTGCAGTCGACCGGTGCGCTGGCCAATGCCGCCGAATCGGCCGACAAGGGCGGGCTGCCGGAGATGGCGCTGCGTTTCGATCTGACTGTGCCGCTGGCCCGCTATGTGGCCGAGCATGAGCACGACCTGACCTTCCCGTTCCGTCGCTACCAGATGCAGCGCGTCTACCGTGGCGAGCGTGCCCAGCGCGGCCGTTTCCGCGAGTTCTACCAGTGCGACGTCGATGTGATCGGCAAGGACACGCTGAGCATCCGCTACGACGCTGAAGTGTTGGCGGTGATCTACGCAGTGTTCTCTGAGCTGCGCATCGGCAACTTCGCCGTGCAGCTGAACAACCGCAAGCTGATGCGTGGTTTCTTCGAAGCGCAGGGTGTTGTGGATGCCGGGCAGCAGGCGCTGGTATTGCGCGAAGTCGACAAGCTCGACAAGCGCGGCCCGGATTACGTGCGTGAGACCTTGGTTGGCCCCGATTTCGGGCTGCCGGCTGACGCGGTCGAACGCATCCTGTCCTTCGTTGAAGTGCGTTCCAGCTCGCATGCTGATGCGCTGGCGCAGATCGAGGCGGTACTGGCTGCCGCCGGCGAATCGGCCAGCGAGTCGCTGCGCACCGGCGCTGCCGAGCTGCGTGAAGTGCTGGAGCTGGTCAAGGCACTGGGTGTGCCGGAAACCGCGTATTGCCTGAATTTCTCCATCGCCCGTGGTCTGGATTACTACACCGGGACGGTCTACGAGACCAGCTTGATTGATCACCCGCAGATCGGTTCGATCTGCTCTGGCGGTCGCTATGAAGACCTGGCCAGTCACTACACCAAGTCCAAGTTGCCGGGCGTAGGCATCTCGATCGGTCTGACCCGTTTGTTCTGGCAGCTGCGCGAGGCCAACCTGATTGACGGCATCGCGGAAAGCAGCGTGCTCGCGATGGTGGCCTTGATGGACGAGGCGGCCATGCCGCAGTCGCTGGATATCGCTCGTCGCCTGCGCGCTGGTGGCATCAATACCGAAGTGCAGATGGAGCCGAAGAAGATCGGCAAGCAGTTCCAGTACGCGGCCAAGGCCGGTATCCGTTTTGTGGTGTTGGCCGGTGAAGATGAGCTGGCGCGCGGCGTGGTTGCGGTGAAGGATCTGCTGCGTGAACAGCAGTTCGAGGTAGCCAGGGATGAGTTGGCTTCTACCCTCCAGGTAGAGCTGGAACAGACCCGCGCGATGGCGCGCTGATGAAAAGCCCCGCGTAGCGGGGCTTTTTTTTGTCTGTAGTGGGGGGGCGGGCGGAGGCGGGTGGGGGGAGGCCGCGGCGCCGACGGGCGCGGGGGGGGCGTGGCTAGCGGCGCCCCCCCCCGGCGGGGGGGGAGGGGGGGCGGGGGG